>JAJYFX010000339.1 GCA_021785315.1 Actinomycetes bacterium
AACTGGCAGGTCAAGGGAGGAAGTGGTCCCTACAGAGTGGCGCCGAACCTGATGGTTGTTATTCCTACGTCACGACATGTGGTCGTTTATTACGGAATGACTCCGATCGACTACATTGGGTACGGCTTGACTATTGTTTCGCTTGCCGTTGCTGTCGCTTTTATTGTGAAGGGCACGCGATCCAAGAATTTGCCGGAGTCTATCGACTAGAGTTAGTCTCCGTGCTTTTAGTCGGTCTAAAGGAAATTGAAACAAGGCAAGGGTTCTGGGACATATGATTTCCGAAATCTTCAAAGCTTATGACGTTAGGGGCACAGTTCCCGATCAGCTCAATGATGATATCGCGCGTGCAATTGGTGCTGCTTTCGCAGTGTTTTCCCGCAGTTCAAAGATTGCCGTGGCTCGCGACATGCGCGTCTCAGGCGAGCAGCTCAGTTCGGCATTCATGGATGGGGCCCGTAGAGTCGGGGCGGGCATTATCGATTTAGGCCTCGGATCCACGGACATGCTGTATTTTGCATCGGGAGAGCTTGATGTGCCTGGAGCCATGTTCACGGCATCCCACAACCCAGCGATCTACAACGGAATAAAGATGTGCCTATCGGCGGCACGTCCAATCAGCTCCGACAACGGACTGCAGGACATTGCCGAGCTCGCCCAAAGCTTTATTGATGATGGCATTCCATCCGCCGCAAAAGCCGGATCGTATGAACAAAAAGAGATGCTGACCAGGTTTGCGGACCACGTCCGCTCATTTGTAGACGTCGGGCGCCTCAAGCCGTTGAAGGTGGTTGCGGACACTGCGAATGGAATGGGAGGCTTGGTTGTCCCAGCGGTATTCTCTGCGCTTCCCTTCCAGCTCGAAATACTCTTTCCTGAGCTGGACGGCACATTTCCCAACCATCCTGCCGATCCCATCCAGCCTGAGAACCTCGTCGATCTCAAACAGCGGGTAATTTCAACCGGCGCCGATATCGGCTTGGCGTTCGATGGCGACGCCGATAGGGTTTTTCTTGTCGACGATCAGGGGCAGACGATATCCGGGTCAACTACCACCGCCCTTGTCGCCAAGACCCTCGCGGCAAAATATCCGGGATCAAAAATCCTTTACAACCTGATCTGTTCTAAGGCGGTTCCGGAAATAATCGCTGAAAGCGGGGCAATTCCAATTAAGACCAGGGTGGGACACAGTTTCATCAAAACTATTATGGGTGAGACCGATGCCCTCTTCGCGGGTGAACACTCCGGACACTACTACTTCAGGGATAACTTTCGTGCAGATTCCGGTCTGATCGCGGCTCTTGTGGTTCTTGAGGTGCTGTCTCTGTCGGACAAGCCGCTTTCCCAACTGAGAATCGACCTCGAGCGCTATAGCGCATCAGGCGAAGTAAATACGAAGGTTCAAGATGTAAGAGACGTTTTAGCCTTTCTCGAGAATGCCTATCAGGGAAGAGGCAAAATGGACCACATGGACGGGCTTACGGTAGACATGGGCGACTGGTGGTTCAATGTGCGTCCTTCTAATACCGAGCCTCTCCTAAGGCTCAATCTCGAGGCTAAATCTGATATGGAGGTGGCGTCAAAGGTCCAAGAGGTCCTAGCCGTTATTTCCAAAGCTGATTCTGAAAGGAAGTAGTGTGACATTGGATCCCAAACTTCTGGAGATTCTGGTCTGCCCAATTGACAAGGGAGAGCTGATTTATATTCCAGAGGAGGACACTTTATACAATCCCAGGCTGAAGCGCCGGTACTCCATAAGACAGAACATTCCCATCATGCTTGTAGATGAATCTCAAGTGGTAGATCAAGGTGAGCATGAACGGCTGATGGCTTTGGCAAAGAGTTCATAGCTTTAGACGGTTCTAGTCACTTCTAAAAAATACAGGTTTGAGGTATTTGCATGTTCGAACAGGTTTTGGATTCATCCCGCATGTGGGAATATACTGCTGGTCTCCCGGAACAGGTAGCATTGGCTGCCACAAACGCCACAGCCACTCCGGGCCTTCCCTATAAGCATGACATTGAAAATGTCGTTGTGTTAGGCATGGGCGGATCAGGCATCGCCGGTGACGTTCTGTTGGCGGTTGCAGCTCCATTTATGTCAGTTCCAGTGGCTGTCGTCAAGGCCTACACGATCCCCGCATTTGTTGGACATGGTTCGTTGGTCTTTGCAATCTCGTTTTCCGGCAACACCGAAGAGACGATCGACGCCTCAGCGGAGGCTTTGCGTCACGGCGCCAGAGTCGTATTTGTGACATCGGGAGGCGAGCTCGCCCAGATGGCGCGGGACGCAGGCGAGCCTTTGATAACCGTCCCGAGTGATATTCCACAGCCTCGGGCGGCAATCGGCGCAATGTCGGTACCCCCTCTTGTAGTGCTTGAAGAAATCGGATTGTTCCCCGGAGCTACTCACTGGATTGATCTGGCAGTCGCGCAGCTTCAGAGGAGGCGCGATGCCCTAATTCAACCCCGCTCCGAGATCGAGGCGATAGCGGAACGCATTGGGGACAGCATCCCCTTGATCCACTCCTCAGGAGCTATTGGCCGGGCCAGCGCGCAGCGGTGGAAGACGCAGATAAATGAAAACGCAAAGAGACCCGCCTTCTTCTCCGTTTACTCGGAGAACTGCCACAATGAGTTGGCCGGCTGGGAGTATTTGAATGACTTGACGAAATCAAGGATGACAGTAGTAAATCTTCGCCACCCAAGCGAGCATCCTCAGGTTGTGAGGAGATTTGATATCGCCAAGGATCTTATGGGATCTAAGGTGAAGGACATCATTACGGTTAAAGGAGTTGGCGAGGGAGAGCTTTCGCAGCTGCTGGATCTCGTATTGACAGGAGATTTCGTATCTCTCCAGGTTGCCAAGGACTGTGGAATCGATCCCGGTCCGATAGCCGTTCTAAACGAAATGAAGAGCAGGCTGTCAGGCCGATAGCTGGCAGAGCAACAATATTAAATGGTTTTTAAGGAGGTCTGGTGCAGTACGATATAGCTGATATTTCCCTGGCGGATTTGGGCCGCCAGAGGATTGCATGGGCAGACGCCAACATGCCCGTGCTTGCCTCTATTAGGGCCCGTTTTGCCAAGGAAAGACCTCTCGAGGGCCATACCGTTGCGGCATGCATGCATATCACAACAGAAACGGCAAACTTGCTGCGCGCTTTCAAAGCGGCAGGGGCGACTGTTGTCGCTTGTGCTTCAAATCCTCTTTCAACTCAGGACGATGTGGCAGCATCGCTTGTAAAGAATGAGGGGATTGCGGTCTTTGCCATAAAAGGGGAGGACGCCAAGAGCTACTACAGCCATATAGACGCGGTTCTTGACGCCCGCCCAACCATAACAATGGATGATGGCTGTGACCTGGTTACCAGGCTGCACCGGGAGA
>JAJYFX010000340.1 GCA_021785315.1 Actinomycetes bacterium
TACCTGCTTTTGCTGCCTCGTCTGTATCGCGGTATTGAGCGCCAAGACAAACTGGGCAGGCAATGGGCGCTTCATGTCCTCTTGGCGTGACTGATCCGCGCCCTTTGCATCGCCTGCACTTGGGAGGGTGGACGTAGAGCATGAGCGCCGTGTGACAGATGCCCTCGAGGTACTTCGGAAGCGTCGGCCCGGGTTTCCAGTGGCGCTTGTTGGCCTCAATGGTAAGGGCACGGCGGAACTCTCGGCGCAGCGTGTCCCAGCTTGAAGTGTCGCCAACCTTGACGCGGATGAGCGCCCTGGCTCCATCGTTTGCGCGGGCAAGGGATGCGGCTACCATCTCGGGCGTGATGTTCGGTATGCCGCCGTGCGTGCCTCGGTAGTCTATTCCTTTTGGTGCGAGCATCGCGTGGATCTCTAGCATGTTGCTCTCCATAGGTCGTCTTTCGATGTGTAAGCCGCCATGCCTGCGAGTTCCATCTCGTGCAGCCATTGGAGAGCCAGCAACGGGGCCGCATTGGTGAACTGCGCAACCTCGCGCACTGTGTGTCCTTCGCTTGCTCTCAGGTACTTGAGGATGCTTTCTCGCACAGCTTCACCGCCTGTTTCCATGCTTCCCTCCTGTTTTCTCCTGCCTCGACAGACCCCAGCATTTTATTGTCTTTCCATGCCTCGAAGAACTCCTGTTGTCGTATGAAAACCCGGCTGATGATGAACCGCCCGTCATCAGTGCTGGCGTAGTATTCATCGCGCCGATGGAAGCGCATGGTATTTCCTGCAGCGTCTCAACTCGGCGCGCTGGGGGTTAATTTTGCACCGCTCGAACGCATCGCCGAAGCACTGCACCTGGATGAGCCACGCGCAGCCTTTGCACGTTTTGGACTCGCGGCGTATGGCGACTTCCATGGGGTCGAGATACTCGTAGCTATCAAGCGCCACTGGCCTGCTCCGTCAGTATCTGCCGAGCATATCCCCACCAGCTGGTCGCTGGTTTCTCCCGCTCAAATCGCAACTGGATGTACGCGATAGCCTGGTTCACATCGACGGCGGCCTTGTCGTCGCGCAGGCGCAGGGACAGGCGCAGTGAGGGGTTGCGCATCTGTAGGCGCAGGAAGGCGACGGCGTAATCGGCTGAGACGGTCATTTGCTGCGTTCTCCTGCGTTTTTATTGTCGAGTGGTAGGGTATGATAGGTCATTCGGTTTGCGTGGATTCTAGGGCCGTTTCTGTGGCGGGACGGACGTGATACAGCCCATCCTGTAACTTCCAGACAATCTCCCCGCGCTTTTCGCATTGCAGCAGGGCATCGTTGAGTTTGTTTCTGTCCGGGAAGTCTGGCAGCAGTTCTCGCCAGCATTTTGGGGATGCGGTGGGATAGGTCGGTGGGGGTCATGTGTTCCTATGTAATGCGGTAATCGGAACAAGATCGGAACAGAATTTCCCCTTTGTAATCATGGTCTGTTCCTATGTTCCTATCTGTTCCTATTAAAAATGGGTCATACACACAGAATGCACAGTGTAAATGAAGCAGAAAGACTATATATGTACGCGAGAAAACAGATCGGAACAATCGGAACAATCGGAACAGCGTTGATTGTGAAAGTGTTTTTTGTTCCGATCTGTTCCTATCTCATTGATTTGTTCCGATCTTCTTGTAGGCATGGACCAAAATTCCCTCCACTCTGGTGCGTTTGTTTTCGTAACCGAGCCGCTTCATGATGTCACCTACCCGTATTTGATCCTGCCTGCGCTGCTTCGACAGTTCAAGCCCGATACAATCAGCCAAAATATACGCCGAGGTAAGGTTGGAGTCATGGGTGGTCAGCCAACGATTTATCGGGTATTCCCACGGATCTACGTCGAATCGCTGCTCCTGCTGCTCTCTTGCCTCATCTGCAGGAACAATGTGCCACTTCTCGCCTGCCTGATACCGGACAAGAGCCTCTGCCCACAGTTGATCGCGCATAGCGATAATATAGTCGAGATTTACGGCATTGCAACGCACCGGCCACTTGCGCCTCTCGCCAGTGGCGTCGACGTTGTACTTTTCCTCATTGGTGGTGGCGATAAAAATATTATGGCGCGGATGGTCTTTGGCGGTTGGTGCATAACTGGCACGATAATTGTCTGCCTGCGAGGATAGTACCTGCTTCAGCCGGTTCACCTCGGCATGTCGCATCCCGGCCAAGTCTCCAAATTCAACGAACCATTTGCCGCGTAAGCATTGATAAAAATCGGTTGATCCGGCGGCCTGGGTTACCTCGGCATACCATGCAGGAGAAGCCAACGCGCGCACGGCTGAGGTTTTGCCGAGTCCTTGAGCGCCCTCTAGGATGAGTAAATTATCCATTTTGCAACCCGGTTCCATCACGCGCGCCACGGCTCCAATCAGGACGTTTTTTCCTACCGCCTGCACGTAAGTTGATGCTCCCGCCTCAAAGGCATCTTCTAGCCATGAGTCAATGCGCGGTGTTCCATCCCATCTAAGTGATCGCAGATAATCCTGTACAGGGTGAAATGAGGATCGGCTGGTAACGGTTAATAGTGCCGTGCGCGCGTCTTGCATTTTGAAATTGGCATAATATTTTCTGGAGATGGCCAAGCAGCACTCTGCGTGCTCATGATCCCGGAACAGGTTGCCATTGTAGAACATCTCATTAGAGAAAGCGTTCAGCTTGAGCTTTCCGGCGTAATCCGGATCCTTCTCCAATATTTCACAGAAGTTCACGAATGTTGGCCGCACAGAACCGTCTTCCGTGGTATCCAGATTCATCGTCTGGGCACTTTCTGCGGTCGGCCCCTTCACCCACTCCGCCACCGTCATCGTAGGCACACCAACCAGATCGGTGCCGTTCCAATCCGCCGCATCCCAGCCGGGCTCGGTTGGATTCATGCGCTCGACGTCCACTACTCGGATAGCTGCATCCGTTTTGCGCAGGATGGCGATGATCCGTTTCGCGTAGCCCTTTCCGGGATCGTCGAAGTCCGGCCAGATCACCACGTCCCGCCCGGAGATGGCGCCCCAGTCCGCCTTCTCTGGAGCCTTGGCACCCCCGGGAGAGGACACGCAAGCCGCACCGCGACGAATGACGGCATCTGCGGCCTTCTCCCCTTCCGTGATCCATACTGGGCCCGGCGAAGCAAGGGACGTCAGGCCGTAAAGCATTCTGGGGGAATCGTCCGGGTATCCTGCCGCCCATCCTTTCTTGGGATCAAGCTTGAAATATGGGATGACGTCTTTACCACTCGCATCGTCGTATCGTGCGGTATATCCCTTGATCTCCCCGCCAGCAGACACATACTCCCACCAGCGCGTGAGTGTCTTGTCCTTCCACTTGCGATGGATACCACGGGGTGTCAGTGGGATGGGTACGGCTGATAGTTTTGT
>JAJYFX010000341.1 GCA_021785315.1 Actinomycetes bacterium
ATTTTTGTGGTATTCGATATTGAAATAATTTTCATTTACCCGTATGCAGTCATTTCAAGGTCCCTCGGAACCTTTGGAGTTGTGGAAATGCTGGTATTTGGTGCGACCATGTTTGTCGCGTTTCTCTACCTGATTTCCAACGGAGCTCTTAACTGGGGCCGTATCAAGGGAAACAGAGACGAAGATAGCCCGTTCGAGGGACGGACTACTGCATCCACCATTCGGCGGGTGAGTTCAAAGGAAAAGACCGCAGCATGAACCAAAAATCTCACGTTGGGGCGTGTCAATAAATGGGATTAGAAGATCTAAATCACAATTTCTTTACTGGCAATATTGAAAACTTGGTCAAGTGGGCGAGACGCAATTCTGTGTGGCCCGCGACTTTTGGTTTGGCATGCTGCGCCATCGAAATGATGGCCACCGCTGCCGCGGATTTCGATATCAGCCGCTTTGGCATGGAGGTCTTCAGGGCCTCTCCGAGGCAATCTGACCTGATGATTGTTGCCGGACGCGTATCTCAAAAGATGGCTCCGGTTCTTAGGCAGGTATATGACCAAATGCCGGATCCAAAGTGGGTGATCTCGATGGGAGTTTGCGCTTCAACCGGCGGAATGTTCAACAACTACGCCATCGTGCAAGGGGTAGATCAGATTGTTCCCGTTGACGTTTACGCTCCAGGATGTCCTCCGGGGCCGGAAACTTTGTTGCACGCGATCCTGACTCTGCATGAAAAGATCAGAACTGGCGACATCACCAAGAGGCGAGCCCAGACTAAGGCCGGTGCCCAGATACAGCTTGGTGAAGTGGAGCGGTCCAACCCGATACGTGTTCGCGGAGCCGCGAAAAAGAAGGTCTTAGGAGTATGAGCACGTCCGAAATCTTGCACGTTGAACGCGCCGGCTATCTGGCCGCCATTGAAGATCTAAAGTCTCAGGGATATGAGATGTGCGCAGATGTCACCGCGGTTGATTATCTAACCAACATGGGCCGTCAGCTTCCAGACGGGGTTGTTCCTCAGCGTTACGAAGTTGTCGTAGTCCTTTTGTCTCTTGCTAAGAGATCGAGAATGAGAATCCGGGTTCAGGTTCCTGAGGATGATCCGACGATAGAGACTCTGTTTTTTCTCTACCCTGGGAGCGAGGCCATGGAGAGGGAAGTTTACGACCTACTAGGAATCAAGTTCGTTAACCATCCCGATCTCACCAGAATACTGATGCCTCAGGACTGGGATGGGCATCCACTCAGGAAAGACTATTCCGTCGGTGCTGTGCCGGTTCAATTCAAGTCAGTAAACGGGGCGGGCTAGATATGGGAAAGAAAATGGACGAAACAGCGAAGGCTGATGGTCTTTCTGGGAAAGAAGCTGGAAGCTTTAGTCTGATACCAGAGACCAGCGAAGGTCTGCAGGAAATGCAGCTGGAGGACCAGACTAACCCGAATGAGCTTTCTACGGAGTTTGGCTCGACCCTTAGACTGCCGGAGGGGATTGACGTCAATCCCGCCGATATCGATATTGAATTTGCTGATGAGAAGATGATCATCAACATGGGACCTCAACACCCTTCGACACATGGGGTTCTGCGTTTGATGATGGAACTGGACGGGGAGGTCATACTTCGGACCAAGCCAGTGGTTGGTTATCTGCATACCGGCATGGAAAAGACGGGCGAAAACCTCACGTACCTCCAGGGACCGACCAATGTGACTCGGATGGATTACCTGTCGCCGCTGCACAACGAGCTGGTTTTCTCCCTGGCAACTGAAAAGCTGCTTGGTTTAGAGCTGCCCGAAAGAGCCACCTGGATTCGCATGCTGATGACCGAGCTAAACCGATGCACTTCGCATCTCATGTGGATGGCGACCAACGGCATGGATCTCGGGTCTACGTCGATGATGCTGTACGGTTTCAGAGAACGTGAGATGATCCTGGCCTTCTTCGAGAAGGTAACCGGCCTGCGGATGAACCACAACTATATCCGCCCCGGAGGCGTGGCGGCTGACCTGCCCGATGGGTGGGAAGACGATGTGATGTCGATTCTCGAGACTATTCCAGGCCGTCTTGACGAGTATGACGAGCTGCTTACGGGCCAGCCAATATTCAGGGAGAGAGTAGACAACGTGGGGATACTCACTGCCGAGCAGGCAGTAGCGTTGTCCGCCACGGGGCCAATTCTTCGTTCAACCGGAGTTGCCTGGGACCTTCGCAGAGACATGCCGTATCTCAACTACGATCAGGTCGAGTTTGATGTAATCGTGGGCTCCGTTGGCGACTGTTTCGACAGGTATTCGGTGAGGCTGAACGAGATCAGGGAGTCCCTGCGCATCATTGAGCAAGTCGTCGAGAAGATGCCTTCCGGAGATTACAGAATTCAGGACAAGAAGGTGACCCCTCCGCCACGGATTCGAATCGATGAGTCGATGGAGGCACTGATACACCACTTCAAGCTCTTCACGCACGGATTCAAAATTCCTGAGGGCGAGGTCTATGTCGCCGTTGAGTCCCCAAGGGGTGAGCTGGGCTGCTACCTAGTGTCCGATGGTTCAAACCGGCCTTACAGAATGCATATTCGTGGGCCGTCCTTCGTCAATTTGCAAACACTTCCCGCCATGCTTCGCGGCGGCATCATCGCCGATGCGATAGCCGCCATTTCTTCAGTTGATCCGGTTATGGGAGAGGTTGATCGCTAACGATGTCTTTTTTTAGCTCAGAGAATTTGGAAAAAGCTCAGGTCCTAATCGGGTTATATCCGGAAAAACGCTCAGCGCTCATACCGCTTTGCCACCTGGCCCAAGGCCAACACGGACATTTATCCAATGAGGCTATGGAACAGATTGCTGAACTGCTGGATATCCAGCCGGCAGAGGTTTTGGGCACAGCCTCCTTTTATGACATGCTCCATACCGAGGAAGTAGGTAAGTACCTGGTTGGCGTGTGCACTAATGTCGCCTGCATGCTCGGCGGCGGAATCGAGCTGCTGGAACACGCAAGCGATGTGCTGGGTGTGCCTATCGGGGGAACTACGGAAGATGGAATGTTCACCTTGGAGGAGGTGGAGTGCGTAGCCCACTGTGATAAGGCTCCATGCGCTCAGGTGAATTACCGCTATTTTGGTCCTTTGGCCAACGGAGACTTTGATCAGTTGGTTGATGATCTCAGGAATGACCGGCTGTCAGAATCCGTGCCGCCACACGGCGTTCTTTCGCAGGTGTTCAGAGACGCCCCGGCGATGGTTCCGCTGGAGATCATCCACAGGGAGCGTAGAGCTATGGATGACGAGAAGAAGGCAAGGCTGGCTGCCCTCAATAAGGATGCGGGGGGCAATCAATGAGTACGAAGATCGTGACGGCGCGAGTCGGAGTTCCT
>JAJYFX010000342.1 GCA_021785315.1 Actinomycetes bacterium
GTTCGTGACTTTATTTTGCGCACCTTCCCCCAGTCCGACAGTCAATATCACCGCCGCTATGCCGATTAGTATCCCTAACATCGTCAGCAGCGAGCGGGTTCTTCTCTCGACCAAACTGTCAAGCGCGCTTTTGAATGTTTCTATCCAGTTCATTCGGACATCGCCTCGTCATCTATAACATGGCCGTCTCTGATGCGAACCAGGCGCCGCGCCCTGTTGGCAATGTCAGGTTCGTGGGTGATGATCACCACTGTCCTGCCCTGCTCGTGGAGCGCTTCGAAGATGCCCATTATCTCGTCGGCCTGCGTCGACGCCAGGTTCCCCGTCGGCTCGTCAGCGAGGATAATCGAAGGATTGGTCACCAGCGCCCTCGCAATAGCTACCCGTTGCTGCTGGCCACCCGAGAGTTCCGTGGGCCGGTGGTTGACCCTTTCGGCCAGACCCACCGAGGCTAAAGAGGCCTCGGCCTTTTGCCTGCGATTTTTGTGGTCTTTCTCACCTGCATATAGCAAGGGCAACTCGACGTTTTTCCATGCTGGCAGCCGCGGCAGGAGATGGAACTGCTGAAACACAAATCCGATCTTGCGGTTTCTGATCTCCGCCAACTCGGATTCGCTCATTCCGCCGACATCGGCGCCACCCAATCTGTATGATCCGGAAGTCGGCACATCGAGACATCCCAGAATGTGCATAAGGGTTGATTTGCCCGATCCGGACTGGCCCATTATGGCCACGTATTCGCCATCGTGGATTTCGAGGCAGATCTCTTGTAACGCAGCTACCTCAACAGTACCCATCTTGTATATTTTTGAAACTTTGTCAAGCTCGATCAATGGGGTTGTGGTAGCCGGCGCCGGAATTGCGAACTCCTGGGTGGTCACTGGAGTCCATCCCGCTTGGCGGCTTTGACCATTGTTTCTTTCGTATCAACTTGTATACCGGAGTTTGCCATATTCCTAGCCTTTGCCGCGGCCCGCATTGCCGCCGCCTACGAAGGTCTGGACCCCTCCGCCTATTCCGCCTCCTAAGCCCGCGGCTCTGTTGACTCGGAAATTCGTGGAAGTATTGGGAAGTTTGGAGCTCCGGTTGGCAACGATAACGCTGTCACCCGGTTGCAGGCCCGAGGTGACTTCAGTATAAATGCCGCTGGATGCGCCGGTGGTGACGAGCTTTCTTACGGACTGGCCGTTTTGGAGAACGTTTACGAAGTTCAGGCTCCCAAGACTATGCACGGCCGAGGTCGGGACTGACAGGACGTTGTTGACCTGTTTGACTATGATCTCGACGGTTGCGGAGGCACCGGCAAAGAGATTTGACGATGACTGGGTAACCAAGACATTTACAGGGAAGGAGGCTACACCCTGGGTGGTCGTTGCCATCGGGGTGATTTGGTTCACGGTTGCCGCCAGCGGAGTAGTTTGCCCGGCTGGGATCACCAAGGCCTTCTGGTTCAGTTGAACTTGCGCAATCTGCGTGTCGCTCACCTGGCCTGAAACCTCGAACGAGTTTGCGCTTTCCAGCACGATGTCCCCTGTGGTTATAGTGGCAGCCACGGTCTTACCTTCAGAAATATTGACCTGCGCGACGACTCCATCTACGGGAGCGGTGATCGTGGATTGCGAGATGGCCTGCTGCGTATTTGATAACGACGCCTTTGCTGCTGCGATGCTCGCCTCGTCCGAGTCGATTTGCGCAGTTGATGCTGGCTGGCTGGCTATCGAAGCGGCATTTTGCGCGTTGGTAAGGGCCGTCGTCGCCGAGGTGATGGCCTGCTGTGCCGAGTCAATCGATTGCGCAATCTTTACCTGCGTGGCAGTCAGGTTGTTTTCAGAGTTTTGGACCGCATTGAGATCGCCGATGACCTTGTTTGCCTGGCTGATTGCGCCTTGCAGAGCTGAGATCGCCGCATTGTCCTGGCTGATCCAGTTTTGAACAGCCGACGCGCATGAGCCCGTGCATCCGGAAGCTAAGGTTGCCTGCGCTTGGCTCAGGGCAAGCTGATCCGCGGTCAGGAAACTCTGGTTGGAGCTAATGGTGTTTTGGCTGGTTGGCAAGTCGTAACTGGTTGCAGTCGCTTGCACGGTAACCGGTGCGCTCGTTGCGGTCGACGAGGGAATCACGAGCTTTTGTAAGTTGGCGAAGCTCTGCTGGTTGAGCAGCAGCGCTGCCTGGTCCTCTGTGAGTGAAGTTTGCGCTTGATTTACAGCCACTTGAGCCTGAGTCAGAGTGATTTGGTTGGATGCCTGCGTGTCTATCAGAGCCTGATTGGCGGACGCAAGCGCATTTTGGTCATTTGCAATTTGTGCTTGGGAAGACTGTTGGACGCTGGGCGACGGACCCCCTTCGTCACTTGCAAGCTTGGCTTCGTCGGACAAAAGCAAGGCCTGGTCTTGCGCCAGCTGGGCTTGCAAAGAAGTTGTGTCCAGGGCCGCCATCAGCTGCCCGCTCTTGACTGACTGGCCCGGCTGGACGTTTACGGTTTTTACTAGTCCGGTGCTTCCAAAGCTGAGCTCTAGATCAGTTACTGGCTGAATCGTCCCGGAAATGGTGATGGCCTGACTTATGTTGCTTAAGCTTGCGGCTACAGTTTCATACTGAGGTGCTGATGCTTTATTGCTGCTCGTGTAGTAGAAGCCCCCTGCGATTAGGGCTACGATCACGACAATATAGGCATATATCCAGCGCTTTTTGGCAAACCGCCTAAACCACTTCACGAGGTTGCTCCTTCAGCCATTTTCGTTGTTGGCATTTGATGCACAGTGTGACAATTCATGGATCAAAGTCAAGCTAGGGGTAATTTTCGCATTTTCACTGAAGAAAACCTTAATGTTGCCTTAGGATCGAGATTGGGTCGCAAAGTTGTTTAATGTATCGCTGAGATCAGGCTGCTTATTTCGGCGGCGGCTACGGTGACTTGCGAGATCAGCCTTTTTTGGGCGTCAGGAGTGACCCTTGACAAGGGCGTAGGTATAGAAAGGCTTGCGACAATCTCTTTGCCATGCTTGACAGGCGCGGCTGCAGCCCACACGCCCTCATCAATCTCGGATGAGCTGGTGGCCCAGCCGTTCTTAGCGGCTTGTTGAATTTCTTGCTCTATGCGGTCCAGATTTCGAAGGTCGCCGTCTGCCATATAAAGGAAATGCGACAGGTGCGCCTTCCTTGCTTGCGGCGACATCGATCCTAGAAGAATGCGCGAACTCGCTCCGCTCAGTAGTGGAACGAGTTGTCCGGGTTCATAAGAGATGCGAAGTCGGCGAGGCGATTCGATGCGGTGAGTGCAGGTGGCCATGTCGTTTATCATGCGCACCAGGATGACGCGTGCGCCGGTTTCTGAAGAGAGCCGCCTCATCACAGGATCT
>JAJYFX010000343.1 GCA_021785315.1 Actinomycetes bacterium
CTACTTCCACGCTTCCTGGATTCTTCATCAAATCACCGACGGAACCATTGGCAATTACCAGCCCATCGTCAATAATCGCCAATGACTCAGACAGATATGCCGCCTCCGTGATGTCATGCGTCACGACAATGAGGTAAAGGTTCAGTTCCATGACCAGATTGCGGACAAACCTTATCTGCCGGTCTCTCTCAAAACGGTCTAACGCGCTAAACGGCTCGTCGAGTATAAGCAGGTCAGGGTTTGCCGCAATTGAGCGGGCAAGGGCCACACGCTGCCGTTGCCCTCCCGAAAGGGTCGAGATTCTTCGATCGAGAAGAGAGACTATTCCAACCTGGTTTGCCACCATGGATATCCTTCTCTCGATCTCAGCCACCTCCTTAATGCCGCCAGCCCATCGCACAGAAGCTGCCATTTGCGCGTAAACGTTGAGGTGGTCGAAAAGGCCTTGGCCCTGAGGAACAAAAGCAACTCGCGGAGACTCTACACCACCCAATTCAAGTCTTCCCGCCAGCGACGGAGCGAGGCCGGCGATGCTGCGAAGAGTCATCGATTTCCCGGCGCCAGACGGGCCAGTTATCGCTAGCGACCGGCCACCGGTGACGACGTCTACATTCAACGCAAATCCGCCTATATGCCCTTTTACGCCGAAATTGATATGATCGCCGCCACTCTTGGCTGGTGGCGCCATTAGCGGCTGAATCTGTTCGCCCTTCCCGCTGGGATTTCTGATGCCTAGCACCAGCTTTGACGGTACGAATACTTTGCCAATGACTGCCACTGCAAGAAACGAAACTATCAGAACTGCCGCAACCGGAAGTATTGCCGTCGTCAGACCGGACCCTGAAAATTGAGCAAATATCATCACCGGTAGCGATGTCGGGTGGTACGCGACTAGCACGGTGGCGCCAAATTCGCCGAAAGCCCGCAGCCATCCCATCATCACGGCTGTCCGAACCGTCTTGATTGCCAAGGGAAGCTCGATTCCCGCTATTCTGCGCCAATTTGTGATGCCCAACAGAAACGACACCTCAAATACCTCTGGCGACAGCGCGGAAAAGGCCGCGCGTGAACCCTCGACGACGAATGGCATCTCGACAAATAATTGCGCAAGTACAATTGCGGCCATTGAACTTACGAGCCTGCCACCAAACAACCTTCCGATGGTCGAATAGGGGCCGAATGCTATGAGCAGCATAATTCCGGAGACCAGAGGAGGAATCCCGAGCGGCAGACGAATTATTACCTTCGCAGTCCGCGTGAAAATCGTGTCCGTGTGAGCCAAGTGGCTCGCAAGAGGTATGCCGAAAACGACCAGCGTCAACGTCGTAATGGTCGCGGTAGCTGCCGATATATATGTCGCGGAAATTATCCCCGGAGCGCTTCCGATTCCGTGGTACGCAACATAAACAACCAGTCCGACAAATGGGATCGCTAGATAGACCACCAGCCATCCCCCAAAAATGGCGCTATCTTTCCTGGGCTTTACAATGCCTTTAGGCAATTCCGCTACCCCATTTTCCAGTCGTCGCAAACCTGCTCGATTTCGGTACAACACTAGTCTGCGAAGCAAATTGCCCAATTCTGTCCAAAGAAATAGGCTGCCGTACGCGCGGGTGCAGAGAATTTACTGCGCCTTTAGTGGAGCTACAACTTGACACCGTTTTGCACTCCGGTGCCGTGCACAGTTGGTTTGGCAGGCAGTAGTCCTACCGAACTCAGAAGCTGCTGCCCTTGCGACGAGTACAGATAATTGACGAAAGCGATCGCCCCGCTTAGATTCTTAGCACCATTCAGAATCGATATGGTGAAGTCTGCCCCGACGGAGATGCCAGTTTGGATAAATGGGATCTTCGCCATTTTTGCCTCATTCTCGTAAAAAAATCCCGCATCGAGCTGCCCTGACTCAAGCCTTCCAACCAGCGTTTCTTCAGGAAATATCTGCGCCGTGTTTTCCGGCGATCCTAAAAGCTGGGTGGGAAGAGACGGGTCTCCGATCTTGGCCGCCTCGTATTTCACGAGCGTCTCGGTCAGAGTGCCCTTTGGATCCAGCTTTGGATCCGTCCTTCCTAGGCGAAATCCGCTCTGGCTCATTACTTTATACCAGTCGCCGCTTTTGAGCTGGGATGCATACTTTGACGTCGGGTTATACCCGATGACCAAGGGCGACGAGGCCAGATTGGCATACCAAGAAAGAAGGTTTCCGTTTGCAGCACCCGACAACATGTTATTCACCGATGGCGACGCCGAAAGGAAAACATCGGCGAGACGAAGCTTTTCTTTGATCTGGTTCGCGAGAGCCACCGAGCCCCCAGGGTATCCATTTAACTTGAAGCCCGAACTTTTGGTAAAGGCTGGACCTATTACGTTGTTCATTGTCGCCTCAAGCGATCCGGCATAGGACAAATTAATTGTGCCGTTGCTTTGCTCAGGCGTGCCCGCAGGCGTGCCGACACTTGACGAGCTGCCGGCTGAGCTGCCGCAGCTGGAAACGAGCCCCGAAACCAGGACCAGCGCGGGTAAAAGACCGCGAACTCGCTTAACGTAAGACATAAAATCGCTCCAAATTAATTAGATTCGGGTCAGCTGACTAGCTGGTACCCGCCCATGACCGCCACTTCCTTTGAAAATGACGCAGAGTTCGCCAGATCCAGAATTCCGTGCTCAGATGCCAGAGCGTAGCCATCCTTTGAAAAAACCAGGGATGACTGGTGCTCTCCAACCGAAACGAATCCCAGCCCCTGACTCTCAGCTATCGACGCCGGCACTATCCCCGCGTCACATAATCCAAGTTCAACCGCCGCCGCAACCTGGTAATGACCACCAAAAGTGATTGAACCCGGGACCTGAGCAGTCTCAGTTCCAAATTCAGCCAGATGATGGTCGACAAATTGCCGAACGCCAGAACCCACCTCCCTTGAAGCAAACCGGACATCCGGTCTGAGCAGGTCCGCGAGTGACTTTATGTTCTTAGGATTCTGCGCCCCAAAGCAAAGGGCGATCTCCCAACGGCCAAACGGCAGCACGAAGTACCCTTCGGACTTTTCAACTTCATCGCCCATATCGGCGGCTTCGCCGTGCATCAAGGCACAATGCGTGAGTTTTCCATGCAGCTTCGTCAACGAATCTCTATTAGAACCGTAAAACCAACGAACCTTGAATCCCCCCGATCTTTCGCTGATACGGGAGGATATGAGCCCTAGCACCGGGTCGCAGCCATCCATGAACATTCCAGAACGGCCAATTTCCGATTCCACCTCGTACTTGGAGTCGACAACACGGACCAATGCATCGGCTGCCGTAGGCGGTGCGGCAAATCCGGCTGCGGACGACTGGCGAATGACCGCC
>JAJYFX010000344.1 GCA_021785315.1 Actinomycetes bacterium
ATCCGGAGTTGGAGCGTTGATCTTGTCAGCCCAGCAGAACTTCAACTCGGCCGAGGTCTACGCGCTTCTTCTCCTTGCCGGCGTTCTCGCGCTGGTGGTCAACAGTATCGTCAGCGCCATTGAGGCGTCGGTGCTTCGGCGCCACGGGCCTGTCACGACCTAACTGAGACAACATGCGATCATTCCGAACCTCACGATAGCCCTCGACTGCCAGGCGACTGATATTTCTTCTTGGCTAAGGTACGAAAACTCTTGACCAGAGGTCGATTATGGGAGTGAAAACTTTTGCCAGAGCCCCGGGAAAGAACAGAAAAAGCACCAACACTACTGGCAGCATGACACCGCGCAGGCGGAAATAACCAGGCAGAGCGCCCGTGGGAAGCACTCTTTCAATTAGTGCCGAGCCATCGAGCGGCGGTATCGGAATCATGTTGAAAACGCCAAGCAGCAGGTTGATGGCGCCCGCATAGAACAATATCCGGTCCACTAAAGATGGATCTATAGTGATTTGAGCACCGGGAAACACGCCTGCCCCTGAAATCTCATGGCTAAGTTTGAAATGAAGCAACAAACCGGCGACCACAGCCAAGATAATATTCACCGCAGGGCCGGACAGCGAAACAAGCACCGACTGGTTGCGGGGCGATCGAAGTCTTGATACGTTCACCGGTACCGGCTTGGCATACCCAATTGGCGTGAGGCCCGCGAATATGAGCAGCACTGGAAGCAGAATCGAGCCCACCGGATCAATGTGCGCAAAAGGATTCATGGTCAGCCTCCCTGCTCTTTTGGCTGTATCATCGCCAAAGACGCAGGCAACGGCGCCATGGGATACCTCATGCAGGATTATTGAAGGCACCAGCACGCAGAGCAGTATCAAGGCGTCTGCGCTTATCACATGGCTCAGCTCGGCGGCGAGAAGAACCGCCACAAAGAGCACCGTCATTCCAAGACCCTTATATGACATAATCCGCCATCACGACATGGTCTAATCTCATCAGGCTTGTACCTTGCCCGTAAATGCTCATCGGCAACTCTTCCGCTGGATCTCAGCCATGTGCGAGGCAAGACCGAAACAAAGCCCGGCTCTCAGGCATTTCGCTCTCGAAACAAAGCCTATGCCGAGATTACCGCGAAAAACGCCGCTATCTGGAGCGGCAAGCTAGGCCTCGACGCTAAGGAGAGCCCCGCGCTCCCAAACCTCCGGACCAGGCAGCTGCTCGTTTCCCCATATCTAAATTGTCCTGCCCAGAATGTCAGGAAAGCCAGGGTCAAACAGCCTCATGCAACGCTCGAAGAGCCAGCGATGCAAGAGTGATGCGGTCATTCGAATATTTAACGGCTTCATCTATCAGCCTGTTGGCCTGCGCCACAGCGTTCGATTGCGCAATCTGCCAGCTCTGGATTGCATCTTTAGGCCCTCCTGACGAATTAGCAGCCATGGCCGAACTGGCTACCCTCACCCGCCAGCGCGCAAGATCGTCGCGCAGTCCGCGAATCTGCCACGACACCCAGCGCCCAGTTGCCGGGGCATCCTCCAGAAGACGTTTCAACGCAGCAGTATGTACCGCCTGATCAATCTCCTCGAAAGCGACGATTGCCTCGTCGACGGACCTTCCCGTATCACGGCTCACCTCCGAGGCCTCGACTAGCCGGGGAAGCTTCGATAGATTCGCCAGCTTGGCGGTAACTTCGGGGCCAAAACCAGCGTCACCCAACAAACCTGACATGCTTGGCTCAACTTCCAAGCTCGACATGGATGCAATCGGTGCCGTGTCACGCGAAATGACTTCGGCAGGAGATATAGCCTCGCCTCGGCAAAGATAGATCCTGGCCAACTCGTCGACCGCCTTCGCGACAGCCTCACTGAACCTGAGTTTTGTCTCATGTCCAAATGCCGAATCTTGATTCTCAGCCAAAAGCCAGAGCCCTGGAGCATCCAGAACCTTGCAACTCGCCCAGAATGCGGCACACACTTCAGCCAAGGTGCAGTTGAACTCCGCAGCGGTCTCTCGTGCCCAAACGATTCCCATGCGGTCGACTATCTCGCTCGCAAGACTGGTCGCGATAAGCTGGCGGTACAGCGCGTGCCTGGTAATCAGGGCAGAAAAACGTTGGGTAACGGACTTTGGAAAATAGGCGCAGGCCAGCTCTTCCAATGTTGGGTCATCTACAAGCGGTTTGTCTGCTAGGGCCGCCTTGAGATCCAACTTGGAATACGACAGGAGAATTGCCAGCTCAGGGCGAACTAGCCCTGCTCCGTTTTCCCTCCGCTTAGCGAATTCCTCGGCGCTGGGGAGCGACTCGCCATCTCGATCCAAATGGTTCAAGTTTGCTAGATCGTCTACAAGGGCCTCAAATGCGTCAAGTTCCCTGACGCTTGCCGGCACGGCGTTGGTAATCGCGTTGATACTGAGGTCGACTTGGCTCAAAACTCCCGCGGCAACCTCATCCGAAGCCTCAGCCAGGATCGAGTTCCGGTCAGCCTGGTCCAGCAACTTCTCCTTGATGGCGAGATCAAGGAGAATCTTTAGGTTGACCTCCCGGTCTGATATGGCTACGCCGGCAGCATTGTCGATAAAATCCGTGTTGACGCGGCCACCGCGGCGGGCATAGCGCATTCTGGCCCTTTGAGTGGCAGCAAGATTCGCACCTTCGGCGACTACTCGGGCTCGCACCTTATCTGCGGTTATCCTGATCGAATTGTTAGCTGGATCGCCTATATCTGCATCTGACTCGTCCCGATCCTTCAAATAGGTGCCGATACCACCAAACCAGATCAGGTCGACCGGCGCTTGTAAGATCGCGGAAATTAGCTCTGGCGGGCTGAGCGACTCTGCCGAAAGTCCAAGCAAAGCTTTCGTCCGAGAATGAAGAGGGATCTCTTTGGAGTCGCGAGACCAAACCCCGCCTCCCAATGAAAGGATTTTGGGATCATAATCTTTCCACGATGACCTCTCAAGCGCGGCCAAACGTTGCCTCTCTCCAAATGAGACCAGGGGGTCAGGATCCGGATCGATGAATATGTGACGGTGGTCGAACGCAGCGACCAACGCTATTGACTGACTTTGCAGCATGCCATTGCCGAATACATCCCCCGACATGTCGCCGACGCCGACAACCTTTATCGTGTCGCTCTGGACATTCATTTCCAATTCTTCAAAATGGCGCCGGACCGCAATCCAGGCTCCGCGGGCGGTAATACGCATAGCCTTATGGTCGTATCCATGGGTACCCCCAGAAGCAAATGCGTCTCCTAGCCAGAAGTTTTTGGCAATACTGATGGCATTGGCGACATCAGAAAAGCTGGAGGTTCCTTTGTCCGCCGCTACCACTAAATAGT
>JAJYFX010000345.1 GCA_021785315.1 Actinomycetes bacterium
ACGCTGAACGGCGTAGCTTCGATGAGCTTTTTCTCGGCAAGATTATTAGGCGCAATGATTTCTGCTACTGCCGACGACAGCTCCGGTCCGCCTATCACGATGGGTCCGCTGTTCAATCCGATGAGGTGCTGTTGGATCTGCGTCGCCGCATTTCCGAGTTCGCTGACTACTACGGGTTCAGTGAGTCCCTTGTCGACGGCCGATTTAAGGATATTTGTCGGAATCTGGGCTAAAACAGGATTCGAAGTTTTAGCTGACGCGACGATCAAATCGCTGACCGCAGATCTGACGGATGGATTCTTGAGAGCATTAGCAGTGTATGTCGAGACCTGTCCCGAGAGCTGAATACTCTGCCGAAGCGCAACCGAGGTCAAACAGACCCATGCGAAGACCAGACCAATTACCAAGAGAATCCCGGCAACTCTTTGCCTTAAAAACTTCAAAGTGCAAGACTCCCTCGGAAGGTCTTGAAGCTATCTCACGCTAAACGATATCATATTTGCTGAAAATCCTGAACTGGCAAAGAGGTTCTAGCGGTGGTATTTAGTTTCTTGGATGCGACGCGAGGCTACTTCTTCACGAGCTTTCTGGCGATCACTTTTAATGAAAGCGTTTCATCTGCTCCCTCGAAGATCGAGAGGACCCTTGCGTCCACGAAGAATCTGCTTACCGAAAATTCTTCCGCATATCCCATACCGCCGTGTATCTGCATTGCCTCTCGCGTAACCCACTCGGCTGCACGGCAAACATAGGCCTTGATCATCGAAGCTTCAAGAGAGCCCTCACCTTTCGCCATTAAATTAGCCACATGGTAGGCAAATTGTCGCGATACCTGAATCATGGCGGCCATTCGACCTAATTTGGCC
Source organism: Actinomycetes bacterium (assembly GCA_021785315.1). The sequence continues at coordinate 867 of JAJYFX010000345.1, forward strand.
TGCGTGAGCTGGTAGTCGATGATTGGCTGTCCAAACACCTTTCGATTGTTGGCATAATCGACAGCTGCTTCGTATGCGGCCTGCATCACTCCAACGGCTCGGGCTGCCGTTTGGATTCTTCCATTCTCGAAGCCCTCCATCTGGAAGTAGAAGCCTTTGCCAAGCCCATCGTCAAGGCCAACCAATGCATCGGAAGGAATCCACCAGTTCTCAAATGAGATCTCATAAGAGTGCATGCCTCGGTAACCGATAGTTTCAATCGGCCGACCTTCCATCCTTCCGGTTGTTCCGGACGGGCGAGGATCCTGATTGAAGAGAAAGCCTTTTCCTTCACCTCGAGGTTTTTCGACTACGAAGAGAGAAAGTCCGCGGTGTGCCTTAGAACGGTCTGGATCGGTTCTTGCAAGGAGCATGAGCACATCCGCGCGGGCAGCGAATGTACACCAGGTCTTCACTCCATTGACGAGCCATCCATCTTCCGTCCTGATTGCCGAGGTGGTTATGTTTGCTACGTCGGATCCATAGTCTGGCTCGGTGACTGCTACAGCAGCGAGAACTTCGGCCGTTGCGAGCTTTGGCAGCCAGTAGTTCTTTTGATCTGGTGTCCCACCGCGCATGAGAGCTCGCGCAAGAATTTCCGGCCTGGTGATCAACGAGCCACCGGCACCAAGTGATGCCCTGGAAAGTTCTTCGGTTGCGATGATCATTGCCGTGTAATTGTGTCCTTCGCCAGCCGCAAAACCGCCAAACTCTTCTGGTATTGATAGACCGAAGGCACCCATATCCGCAAGTCCGGAAATTATATCCTCGGGAATATCCAGATTTTCCCGGTGAATTTGATCGGCTCGAGGAACGATTTTGTCATTGGCAAAACGGCGAAAAGCATCTCGGACCATTTCAAACTCAGGATCCAGATGCAACGGGCCTGACTCGGTCGCCACAGATGCTACAAAATCCGGATTCCGGTATTTGGTTGCGAAGGCACGCAGCTCGTCAATGGCCCCTGCCTCTACGTCCCACTCCAATTCTCTTGCGAATGTTTTGGATGCGAGATCGTGGACAACGTCTGCGATGAAAACGCAAACCAGCTTGCCCTCGATTTCCCCCTTGGCGCCATAGTCGAGTACCGCGCGTGAGGACTCGACTCCTGAAGCGATATGTGCAAGGTCGTAGGCTAAAACCTGTTGCTGATCTGGGTCGCCATCAGCTGAAAGCCGTAGGATTGCCTTGTCGACAATTTGCTTAGCTTTTTCGACAACCTCTGCTGCGTAATGGATATCTGGCTCGAACATAGACCAAGAGTATACCTTCGATCCGGTGCCTTGCTAATTGGCACCATGGTTGGTGGACAAAGAGCGTTACTTTGGGACTCGGGCGATGGTTGTAACCAGGGGTGGCAACATGACCGGCTCGTCAGTAACGAGAACGTCGGTCATAGCCTCCAGATATCTGGATTCCGGGGTATCGCCTAGTCCGACCGGTGCTTCGGCCCAGCAGTCTGTCATTTCAAATCCAAGTTGGCGTATAATGCGAGGAACCATAATTCCGATATCCGGATGTCTCATGGTGCCGTTCAAGGTGCTCATCGGGGATTCGCCGATACGCCCGGCGGAAGTGACAGCCTCCTGGATCACAATCCAACCGTTGTCTTTTACGACGCTGGCCATCCGCTGGATCACGATTTTGGGGTCGACAACCTGCAGGAGCAGGAATCTGCAGAATGCCACGTCGACTTTCTCGGGTAGCATCATTTCTTCTGCCGCCTGGGTAAGTGCTATAACCTGGGTTTCACGAGCCGCAATCTCAGCTACCTGGTCGCGGCGTTTCGGGTCTATATCGACCGCGAAGACTCTGCCGGATGGCCCAACTATTTTTCCCAGAGCAACGCTGACGTCCCCGCCTCCCGCTCCCACATCTACGCACGTCCAGCCCGCAGCGATTTCCAGTCGCTCTGTCGCAGTCTCAAGAGGTCTGCGATAAACATCGTCTCTTAGCTCAATAGCTATACGGTTCGCCATAACTTTAAGCTAGTGTGGTAACCCGTGAATGCGACAATGTTACTTTGTGATTCTGCGTTGGTTGCAGAAGGAAAGCTGTTCATTTTGGGCGGTGGATGGTCGGTTATCGGGCCTCAGCCTACTCCAATGGCAATAGCTTTGAAGTTAGACGTGGCCTGGACTGAGCTTGAGGATGCACACCACTGGGAGATGTTTCTCGAGGACGCCGACGGCAAGGAGGTCATCTTTGATACTCCTGAGGGGCCAAGGCCCGTTGAGGTAAGAGGCGACTTTCAAGTTGGTCGTCCGCCAGGGGCGATAGAGGGTGCCCCCGTTTCAGTCAATCTCGCAATCAATATTGGCCCCCTTCCATTTACACCCGGCCAACGCTTCAACTGGAAATTGGTTGTTGACGGCCATGCCAAGGAAGAATGGGTGCTGTCATTCGCGACTAGATCATTGGATGAGCCTGGCCTT
>JAJYFX010000346.1 GCA_021785315.1 Actinomycetes bacterium
CTCGCCCGTATCATTGGCTCGGCCACTCGAGGTCCCTCGGCTGGGTTTGCCCAGGGATTTGACTTTCTTGTACTCAATAACAGGCCAGCGCTCGATAGGTTTTGGGAACTGGCAACGACTCAGAGCTGGAGAGAGACAACCACCTCGCACGACGGGCTCTGGAACGCGCCGGTAGTCGTTCTACCGCTGGCGAACCCAGATGCATACATGAAACGGTATTCGGAGGAGGACAAAAGTTACGCAAATATCACGGCCGAAACAGACTGGCCGGTTCCATACTGGTATATCGACGCGGCATTCGCAACAATGCTGATACTCAATTCGGTCGTATATGAAAACTTAGGTGCGCTGTTCTTTGGTCTATTCAGAAATGTGGACTCAATAAAGAGCGCGTTTAATATTCCCAGCAATTTCCATCCAATCGGAGCTATCGCGATTGGATACCCCGCGTCAACCGCGCAATCGACATCATCGAAAAGACCAAGACGGGAACAGTCCTCACAGATTCATTTCAACGCATTCTCGTAGCCGAATAGTTTGAGGCTTTGGGCGAAAGTAACTTGCAAAATTAGCGGCATCGACAAGTTGCCCTCCTAGATACCCCATCCTGGGGACCCGCCCCCTAAGAGAACCTTGGAGCTGGAGAACCCTGATCCGCGAATTAGAAAGCGGGAAATAATTTGTCGTTTTCAGTGGCATGCTTTCCGTATCCCGCGATAATTACCACTCTTCGACTAAATAGCAAAATACAATCCATCAGGTCAGCGGATTATCGATTACTGACAGTCACCATTAAAATTTCTCCTTTACAAATCCCAGAGAATTTGACACACTAATCACTGCTTCTCCAAAGTACACCTGACAAAAATAGGGGGATAAATTATGTTGGTTAGTGGTAGCGACTTTAGCGACGGTCCGGAGGATGAACCTCAAGATTCATCCGGCCCAAACTTTCTCGCCCCGGCTAAAAAACACCAATTTTGGGAATTTCAGTCGAAAGTTCGCTTCACAAGTTGGAGAGACGTAAACATAGAATCGCTGGGATACGACGCTCGATCGAGCTATGTCGAAAAGTTCTGGCTCCCTTTCTTGGGACCCTCCACGGTGTTTGCGGCAAGACGCCTTACAGAAATGTTAGAAAATGAGCAGTACGGTTTTTCAATTGACCTGCAAGACCTTTCACTAATGCTCGGCCTGGGGCCGAATATCAATAAACAGTCTTCGATCCAAAAGACCCTCAATCGGCTGCTCATATTTGAACTAGCCCGGATAATGCCTTCAAAAGCAGTTTCTATACGCCTCAAGCTTCCGCCCTTGCCGCATCGATACATAAACAGGCTGCCGCAAATGATGCAAGATCTTCATGAAAAAGAAGCTCACGAGGGACCCGAAAACGCTCTTGCTAATGCCAAAACGCGCGCAAGGTCCCTGGCATTAGCCCTGTCAAAGCTGGGACACGAGCGGTCTGCAATCGAAAAACAGCTGATTTCTTGGAGATTTCATCCATCTGTGTGCTATGAAACCCTCAAGTGGATGGACAACGTCTCAATTCAAGACACTAAGGAAAGTCAAGACAGCGACGGCCCGGACGACATAACGACTCCAAAGCTGCAACCATGAGTTGGTAAAAGGTCAATCGGGCAAAGCCTTTGCATCCCGCGCACGCCAGAAAATCTTCTGCACCGGGTCACTGCCTTGCCCGATTGACAGCCATCTAATAAGGCAAAGATCCTAGGGCCTGCCAGCCTTTGCCTCCAAATATTTGCAAAGGGTCCTAACTCCAAACCCGGTTGCACCTTTTCTGAAATATCGATCATCCGAGTCCGAGCGCGACGGTCCAGCGATGTCCAAATGCGCCCAGGGTATGTCGCCTACAAACTCCTTCAGCAAAAGCGCAGCGGAGAGAGTTCCCGCGGCGCCGGGGGCGCCAATATTTTTCATATCAGCCACCTCTGACTCAATGTGCTTCTTGTAGCGGTCGGGAAGAGGCAACTGCCAAAGCGGTTCGCCGGCAGTCTCGCCGGCCTGAAGCAGGTTATTTACTACAACTGAATCATTTCCCATTATTCCCGCTATCTCGCGGCCGAGGGCCACAACACACGCACCCGTGAGCGTGGCAAGATCGATGATCTCTGCTGCGCCGTCTTCAGCTGCAAGAGACAACGCGTCTGCCAAGACGAGCCGACCTTCGGCATCAGTGTTCAGAACTTCGATGCTCTTGCCATTTCTTGCTATCAGCACATCACCAGGCTTTGTGGCTGAACCGCTCGGCATATTCTCCGTGAGAGCCATATATCCGTCAACTGCAATCCCGATACCCAGTTCGCCGAGCACTGACATCGTCGCTAAAACAGCTGCCGCGCCGCTCATATCGGTTTTCATGGCCATCATGCCGTCTCCGCTTTTTAGAGATAGCCCTCCAGAGTCAAAGGTGATCCCTTTGCCCACTAATGCAATCGCAGAACCGCCGTTATCTCCTGCCGGCCGATACGACATCTTTACCATGCGGGGCTCTTCTACAGATCCCCGGGAAACTGCCAGCAATCCGCCGAGCGCCTCTTGCTCTATTTGGGCCTTGCCCCAGACCCGGCAGCTCTGCTGGGTGTCCTCGGCAATTGCTGTAGCTATGTCCGCAAAGTGGGCAGGAGTCATTGTGGCTGCCGGCTCGTTGATAAGGTCACGCGCAAAGCAAGTGGCGCGCGCAACCGCAACAGCTTTCTTGACGGCGCTCGATACCCCAAATATGTTGTTGGAAACTACAAGAAGCTCATCCAGGTGATGTATCGACGACGCATCAAAGCCCTTGCCTCTCAGGGCATCATATCTGTAGTGGCCCAGAACTGCACCTTCAGCAAACGCCGCGATGAGATCGGCATCAATATCGTCGGCAATAAGTGCTGCTGTAGTGACGTCCTTGGCCAGTGAACGCACCGCGGCCGCGCCAGCCAGTCGAAAACTTTCCTTGTCCAAACCCTCTCCGAGCCCGACAAAGAGAGCTACCTGCCTGGATTCTTCGGAAAAACCAATCAACGTCTGAGCACTTTTTCCAGAAAACCCAGCTGCCCTTGCTAATTCGCCTTGTGGCAGACTTCCACCTGCTGATTGCAAACCGTCACGAACAAGATTGACCACGAACGCGTCTCGACCATCAAGTGCCGAGTGGACGCTGACCTGCAACCTTTTCATATTTCTCCTCATCGGTTAGAGCTGATGACTTTACTTCTGAAGATCCTTCGCCGACTTGGACGTAAGATGCACTTCCTCCTGCCAACGCGCCAAAGTCCAGACCAGGTCAGAGAGCCGATTCAGGTAAGGTCCTA
>JAJYFX010000019.1 GCA_021785315.1 Actinomycetes bacterium
GCCAAGGTGCGGCGGTTCCCACTGGTGGTACCCGAAATGTGGCTACGGTCCAGCCGACGGTCGTCGCCAGACCCGCGCCGGATGCAAAGGTGATAACGCAGGAAGCCTTTGGCGCGCTTGTCGCGGTGGTTCCATATTCAGATTTTGCACAGGTGATCGCCGACTGTAACAGCTCCAACTACGGACTCCAAGCGGGAATTTTTACGAACAACCTAAAGAAGGCTTTTCATGCATGGCGCGAGCTTGAGGTTGGAGGTCTTGTGGTGAACGGATCTTCGAATTACCGTCTCGATCATATTCCCTTCGGCGGCATGAAAGATTCAGGCTTCGGGCGCGAATCTCCGCGATGGATGATTGACGATTACACAACCATAAAGACCATGATGCTGCGTGGCATTTCTCTATGGAGCGATTGAAAGTGACTAATTCGAAAGGCAGTTTTCAAGAAATGCTGGCGATGTTATGAGGGCCGTTGCTCTGATCGAGACGGGGAAAGTCGAGATCGTCGACAGGCCGATACCTGCTATAGGCGCTGACGAGATTCTGGTCAAGGTGACGGGAGTGGGAATTTGCGGGAGCGATCTCGCCGTCTTCGAAGGTCATCGGGAGGTACCTGAATACCCGTGGATCATGGGACACGAGGCGGTGGGAGTCGTTGCGGAAATAGGCGGAAACGTGACCACCCATAAGGTCGGACAGAAGGTAGTGTTGGAGCCGAATTATTGCTGCATGCACTGTTCGAGCTGTCTTTCGGGAGCCACCTCAGGCTGCGAGAATCGAGTTATCATCGGCATGACAACTCCCGGCTATCTTGCGGAATATGTCGCGGTACCTGCGGATTTTGCCTGGCCCGCACCAGCTGAGCTTTCAACCTCAGAACTTGTATGTCTCGAGCCGTGCACAGTTGGAGAGGCGGCGCTCCGGCGTTCAGGCGCGAAAAAAGGCGAGTCGGCCTTGGTGGTAGGGGCCGGCTCTACCGGGCTGCTGCTCTTGATACTGCTGCTCGAAAAGGGCATCGATGCATACTTCAGCGAACCATATAAGCCAAGAGCTGATCTGGCCGCAGAATTAGGCGCAAAAATACACGAGGCGGGCCGCCAATATCAGTATGTGTTTGAAACTTCAGGTTCAGTCCCTGGTTCAGAGTCTGCAATTCATCTGGCTCAGCAAGGAGGAACTGTTGTCCTCCTGGGGCTGGCAACTGAACCGGTAAAGATCGTTCCCGCCGAAATAGTGAGGGGCCGATTGACAATCAAGGGTTCGATGATCTATGACCACCCTCAAGACTTCTTTGCCACCACCACTAATGCTCCGAAAACGCTTTCAAAGATAATTCGCGGAGAGTTCGCAATGGAGGATGCGCAGAGCGCATTCACGGCCGCGAGAGATGTGGCTGGGAAATCATGGATCTCAGTTTCCAGTGAAGGAGAACTCGCTTGACACGACTTGTAAAAGAATCGAAAGGGATTAAAAAGGCGCCTACTGGAGCCGAGGCATTGGTAGCCCAACTCGAGTCATATGGCGTGGAATACGTATTCGGCCTGTGCGGGCATACCAACATCGCAGTGCTTGACGCGCTCGGGAGGAGTTCAATCAACTTTGTGATTCATCGGCACGAGCAGGCAGCTGCGCATGCGGCGGACGGATATGCGAGGGCATCGGGCAAGCCCGGAGTTCTATTGACCCACGTTGGTCCTGGAATGATAAATGCTGCCACAGGCGTGTTTACCGCAGCGCTGGATTCCGTGCCTCTTGTCGTAATTGCCGGCGACGTGCCGAGCTATTACCATGGCCGCCATCCCCATCAAGAAACCAACCTCCACAACAACGCCTCTCAGGCTGACATATACCGCCCATTCGTGAAAAGAGCGTGGGACGTGGAAAGGGTGGAGGATCTGCCGAGGTTCATGGAGCGGGCTTTTTGGACTGCTCTCTCAGGCAGGCCTGGCGCGGTCCTCGTAAATGTTCCAATGGACATGTTTTCGAGACGGCTTCCTGAGTCTTACGATGTCCCCCCGCCGCTTCCGCTTGACGTCCCAGCTCCTGGCATGACGGCGGAAGCGGCAAAGCGTGTAGCAAAGATGCTTGCGGAAGCACAGAGGCCGCTGATTTATATTGGCGGCGGAGTGCGTAAACCGGAAGGCACGTCGGCACTCGTGCGTTTGGCGGAGCGTCTTGATATCCCGATTGCCCACTCTTTAATGGGCAAGGGAGCGATAAGTGATGACCACCCCTTAGTCATGGGAATGACAGGGTTCTGGGGTCTTGAGCTTACCAACAATTATGCCAGGAATGCCGATGTCGTTCTGGCCCTAGCGACGAGATTTGCCGAGACCGACTCCAGTTCCTGGATGCCCGAATATACCTGGTGCATGCCACCAACCAGACTTATACAGATTGATATTGATCCCGATGAAATAGGACGCAACTACCCCGTAGAGATCGGCATTGTTGCAGACGTGAACAATGCCGTGGTCCAGATCGAGAGAGCGGTTGTAGCCCAGTCTCCGGACGGCGTTTCACGCCCTTCGCTTTTGGAGGAGATTAAAAATGCAAGGGCAGAACTATGGCAGGGAACAAAAGATCGCGGAATGAGCGACCAGTTCCCTCTCCGGCCGGAGCGGATCCTTCAAGATCTCCTCGATACGCTGCCCAAGGACGCAATTTTGGTAACTGACGTTGGCTGGAACAAAAACGGCGTGGCTCAGGCCTACAAGCTTCCCGCCGAGGGCAGGTTCATTACGCCTGGCGGAGCTTCAACAATGGGTTTCGGACCGGCGGCAGCTATAGGTGTGCAGATTGCCCAGGCAAGCAAGCCGGTTATAGCCCTTATCGGCGATGGGGGAATGAGTGCTCAACTGCCATCGGTTCCCACCGCGGTCGAGCATGGTTTGCCTGTGATCTGGGTGGTTATGAACAACAGGGCCCATGGCACAATCGCCGACCTGATGTTCTCAAACTACGGCAACAGCTTTGGGACCGTGTTCAAGGACCCGCAAGGGGAATCCTATTCACCCGACTTTGCCGCGTACGCGAAAGCCTGCGGAGCGGACGGATATTCGATTTCGTCGCCAGATCAGCTGAAGGCCGCGCTCTCCGAGGCGCTAAAGAATCGCAGGCCGGCACTGTTAGATGTGCCGATGGTGAATGAGCCAGTGCCTACTCCAGGACACTGGAACATCAACGACATCTACCAGGAGAGATTTTTTTAAAAAAGCTCGAAGAAATTTAGATCTAAGAGAAGCGAGGAAAGTGAAAACATGACGACAGTGATTGATCCATTTAGTGAGGGCGAAGAGATTTGGCTGGGTCTGGATGAAGAAGGACTACGTCGTAAGGTGTTTCGGGTCGTCGGAAAGGACCTGCGTGACACCGAGTTCTTGAATGCCGGACTTACGATTTTCGAGCCAGGTGAGGCTTCATCGCTGCACAACCATCCTGAGTCTGAGGAAATCGACTTCATTGTGAAAGGTCAGGGCGAGGTCGTCGACCCGGACGGCAATCGGACTCCGTTTGTGGAACACACGTTTATGTATATCAAAAAAGGTGTTTGGCATCAACATGTCAATACAGGAAGGGAACCCATGTGGCTCACCTGGATTTACGGGCCCCATGGGCAGCTTCCATCAACATAAAGTAGGGCGCTAGGCGTCGATCAAGGATAAGGAGCACGAATGAATATTGTGCGAGATTCAAAAATGATAAGACGTGCAGGGGTACTGGCACCGATAGCTGCATTAGCAGTTTCACTCGCTGCCTGTGGCTCGTCATCAAGTAATTCAGCTACATCGACGACTGGGTCGGCAACCACTGCGGCGAAGTCGAGCTTCACAATTGCCTACGTACCGGGGGCTACTGGGGTAGCATTTTATACTTCCTTGTCAAATGGCATGAAAGCGGAAGCCGAGTCGCTCGGTATGAAGTACGAGTACCAGGGGGCAGCTCAATTTAGTCCGGCAGCCCAGACGCCTGTAGTCGAAGGGGTCTGCACTCAGCATCCGAGCGTGCTTGTCGTGTCGCCGACTGACCCAGTTGCGCTTGCACCAGCTATTAATGCATGTTTGAACGAGGGGATCCCGGTTATTACCACAGATACCACTCTTAAAGACACCTCGAAGATTACGAGCCAAATAACCACCAACAATCTCCAGGGAGGTCAGCTTGCGGCTGATTTCATTGGAAAGCAGATTGGCGGATCCGGCGAGGTCGCGGTGTTGAGCCTGTCAGCTACGGCTTCTACCCAAGTTCAAAGGGTTCAAGGCTTCCAGGATGAACTAAAGGCGAAGTATCCGAATATAAAGGTTGTCACGGTCCAGTACGTGGGACAAGCTATTTCGGACAGTACTTCTGCGACAAACGCGATTCTGCTGGCCCATCCAAATCTGAAGGCAATATTTTCGGTGGCCGAGACCGGGGCTGAAGGTGCGCAAGCTGCTCTCCAGACAAGCGCGGCAGGCCAGAAAGTGATCAATGTCGCTTTTGACGCCAGCCCATCCGAAGTGAAACTTCTTCAGGCTGGCAAGCTCTCGGCTACCATTGCGCAAGATCCTGCCCAGGAAGGCAAGCTGGCCGCGCAGTTCGCGTACGACAAGCTCACTGGAAAGACTTCTTCGATAACGGCCAAAGTGCAGCTAGGTGATGTACTTATTACCTCAGCCGACTCCAACGAGGCCAGTTTCTCGAAGTACTTCTACAAGCTTTAAAAGGCAGGCTCTCACGAGCTGATGCCGAGGAATGCGGTGGAGGAACAGAATTGCATCCATCCAAAGCCGCATTCCTAAAATCGCAAGTTTATGGATTCTCCCGCCGCGCCGCTTTTTCGAGTTTTCCATGGGTTGTTGGTCAGATGCCTGGTGGACTCGACTTCTTAGGGGTGACCCTAGCGAATAGGCGGCGCACGGGTAGCAGGCGGTGAATGAGGGTGATTTCGCAATTGCAGGAGTGCTATTTTGGTTTTAGTTAACGAAAATCGAAGAGCGGCTAACAGTGGGGGTGACTTCATGGGGCAGCGGCTAATAGTCCGTGGAATCTCAAAGTCTTACGGAGGTGTCCATGCCCTGAGGGACGTTTCTCTGGAAGTCGACTCAGGTGAAGTTCTTGGACTTGTCGGCGATAACGGCGCCGGAAAATCAACCCTGCTGAAGATACTGGCTGGTGTTACCCCGCCTTCAGATGGCGAAATATATATAGACGGCGCAAGAGTATCCTTCGCGACTCCCCATTCCGCCAAAGAAGCGGGAATCGCCACGGTATATCAGGATCTGGCTCTAACGGGCCAAAGGGATGTCGTCTCAAATTTCTTTTTGGGCCGGGAAATCATCTCCAAGAACTGGCTGGCAAGAATGGTTGGCTGGCTCGATTACAAATCGATGAAAGAGCACACGGCACTGGAGATCGCCAGATTGGGGACTTCCCTTCCGGATGTTACCTTGGCGGCCGAAGAGCTTTCCGGCGGACAGCGTCAGGCTCTTGCGATTACCAAGGCCGCTGCCTGGAGTTCGAAGGTGCTACTTCTTGACGAGCCGACAAGTGCATTGGGAGTTGAACAGCAGGCGAATGTTCTGGACCTAATTAGGCGGGTAAGGGATCAGGGAATTGCAGTAATTTTCATAAGCCATCAAATGCAAGACGTCATGGCAGTCTGTGACCGCGTTACCATCCTCAGACTTGGCAAAGTCGTGAAGACGCTTGGCTCAGGCGAGTTGAACGGCGACAATCTTATCGGTTACATCACCGGCTCCAAGACAGACGAGTTTTCCCAAGTTCCCCTGGAAGGTGAGATCAATGGCCGTTGAAATGCAGCTACACCGATCGGAATCTTCGAATACCCGCTCTCGGACGGGTGACCTAGTCCGATGGAGTAGGCGATCAGCACGAGATCTGTGGATGGGCGGGGTATTAATTGCCATAATCGTCTTCTTTGGGCTGCGTTCTCACGCCTTTCTGTCCAAGGCGAGCTGGCTAAATACGTCTAACACGGGTTTGGAAATCTTGATCGTGGCAATAGGCGAAACCTTTGTCATCTGCACGGCCGGCATAGATCTTTCGGTGGGTGCAAATCTTGGGTTTTCAGCCATGGTAGGGGCCTGGGTCATATCCCACTTTTATAGCGCAGGTTCAGGGTCGGCTATACCTCTAGTTATTCTCGGATTTGTTGTTGCGATGGTAGTGGGGATAGCAATCGGAGCTCTAAACGGCGCGTTGATAGCCTGGGCCGATGTTCCGCCATTTGTGGTTACCCTCGGCACCTTGGGAATAGCCACCGGACTGGCCGAGCTGGTTAAAAATGGCCAGGAGATCTCTAATATCCCGTCTTCGATTGCAAAATTTGGAAATTCCAATATTTTTGGCTGGGTTCCAGTGCCAGTGGCGATTGGAATAGTGATTACTGTTCTTGCAGCTGTTTTGCTGAGGCGGACTCGTTTTGGCTCCTACACGCTGAGCATTGGTGACTCAAGGGAGGCGGTTGTACGGGCAGGCATCGATGACAAGATGCATTTGTTCAAAGTTTACGTCCTTGCCGGTTTCCTGGCGGGTGTCGCGGGAATCATCGTCATGGCGCGTTTGGGCGCTGCATCGCCGACTTCGGGCAGCACGGACAATCTAAATGCAATAGCTGCCGTTGTGATCGGTGGCACCAGTCTTTTTGGAGGCAAGGGCACGATTCTGGGCACGGTTTTTGGAACTGGAATCATTGCAGTTTTGCTAACCGGCCTGATCGTCATAAATGTTCCTCCCTTTTGGCAGGAAGTCGCCGTCGGGGTCGTCTTGATCGCAGCTGTTTATGTTGACCAGTTGAGGAGCAAAGTCAAGGTCAGACCATCCAAGTAGTTTGGCGTACCCGGCGCTTGACGAGTGCTTATTTGAAGATGGCAGGCGTCGCTCAGTGAATGCCGATCGTTTTTGAGCCTTTAGTTGCCGTCCAAGAGTTCCAGGAAGATGTGGATTGGGAAACCCGGAATCACTCGTTCTGGCAGTTATTGGCAGGGGCGGCGAGTGGTTCCCGAGCTACTCCCAAGGTGGCCCTCTTATGTGGACTCGCGGATCTGGTATTGCAGATCTGCGGGTCGGCTAGCTAACAGCTGAATGACTTATTTGTATTGATCTTGGTTGGTTGTGGGGAAGAGAAGCAAGCTATGAGAGCCGAATCAGATAGGTTGAGCCGCAATGCCAGCCAAATTGCTGGCATTGGTTCGGTAACAGCTTTTTTGCTTGCGACGGCGATGTTCAGATCGAGTCAAAATGCCCTAGAGACCACATTTGCGCCGATCGGCCATGACATTCTCCACTTGGCGCCTTCAGTAGTTGGAATTGGAGTCACGCTTGCCGGAGTGATTACCGTAGCGGGCAATTTCATACTTGCATCCCGAGTGCAGCGCCGCAATTTATTGTGGGTTCTTGGTGCCGGGTTGGTGGCGATGAGCAGTGCTATCGCGGTAATCGGCTTGTCAAGATCTGTCATGGCCTATTTTATTTCGGCTGTCTTGCTCGGGATCGCGGGCGGTCTTGTCATGCCGGCGTTAACGACATACGGCGGCCATCTCCGCGGAATTCGCCCCGACAGGTCACTGACGGCATTTACCTTGGCTTTGACCGCGAGCCTGGCGCTGGGTCCATTGCTCGAGTCATGGGCTCTTGGTTTTGACGGCAATTCTTTGAGGAAGGCAGTCTTAATATTTGCGCCATTTGGCATTCTCGCCGTTTTGTTTGCAGCAAGGGTTGTCAAGACTGGACTGGTTGGCTGGGAGGACCAGCGAATGTCGCCGGGCAAGGTTAATGTGCTCCCGGGAAAATTGATAGAGAGCGTACCTCTTCGTTTGGCCATTGTAGGCCAGCTGATAAACCAGGTACCTTTCGTCACCATAATTTCCTTCGGAGCTTTGATTGGCCACTCGCTTTACGGGGCGACACCGGCGCAAGTGCAACTTTCGTTCACTGCCTTTTTTACTGGCGCGTTAGTTACCAGGACAGCTCTAGTGGTTCGTCCCCCTTCCCGCCACATGATTTTTCTTCTGAAACTGTCAGCTTTTCTCATGCTGGCAGGCATGGCAGCTCTTGGGTTGGGATCAGGCCTAGTGTATTTTTTCGTAGTGATGGCGATACTCGGGATGCCCCATGGGCTTTTGTTCCCTCTCACGATTGGCCTGATCGCAAGGGGTACAAGCGCGTCGGATTTGCCCAGGGCCAACGCGGTTCTTTTTACGTCGATAAATTTCGTCTCGGTTCTATTTCCGATTCTGATCGGCTTTTCTTTGCAAGAAATTGGGTACCGGTTCAGCTTGTTTTGGATTCTTCTGGTAGTGGCAGGTTTGTCCTACATGCTTCTGCGGATTTCGCGGACGATAGCCAGGGACGAAATAGCCATTTGATTTTGGAGTGATTTTGAGGCAGTTGTTTGGATGAAGGTTGATTTGTTGGAGGAGAGGGTTGTGGCAAGGGTTGGGCTGATTAGCGGAGAAGTCGCCAGTGCAGGAAATTGATGACGCTGGTCGATGTCCGCCTTCCGGAATGAAAAGAAAGCACTGCAGGCGTGATCAAGCGATGGGCAGGTCAATTTGTGGTGTGGGCGTAAGTGGATCGGGAAGTTTTGGTAGTTACGTCGCCGTCGTTTCCCGAGGTTGATTTGAGCAGGAAGAGAATGGAGTTGAAATCAGATGGATTTTGGTGTTAGCGCGGAGCATGAAGAGCTTCTGAAAACGATTCGTCGGTTTATCGAAGCTGAATTGGCGCCCTTGGAGGAACTTGTGGAAGAAACGGGTTCTTTGCCAGCGGAGGATGCCAAGCGAATTTTTGAAAAGTCAAGGGCACTCGGGCTCTATGCCATGAACGTTCCAGAGAAGTTTGGAGGAGCAGGTCTTTCGGCGGTCGAGACGATGCTGGTTGAAGAGCAATTTGGACATACCACAGATATTTTGATACGCAGGGCTTTCGGCAATGTTTACGAGGTACTCTTTGCCTGCAACCAATCTCAGCAAGAAAGGTGGTTGCTCCCTTGCGTAAGGGGTGAGCGAACTTGTTCCATCGCGATCACCGAGCCAGGCGCTGGTTCCGATGCCGGGGCAATCAGGACCACGGCTGTCAAGGACGGAAATAAATGGCTGTTGAACGGCCAGAAGCATTTTATTAGTGACGGCTACTTTTCAGATTTCTTCGTGGTCTCCGCCGTGACTGACAAGTCTGCAGGACACAAGGGAATTTCTCTATTTCTGGTTGACAAGGATGTCCAGGGACTGACGGTAGGCCGGGATCAGAAAATGATGGGTCTTCGGGGTACGAGCCACGTTGAGCTGTTCTTTGACAACATTGTCTTGAGCGAGGAGAACCTCTTGGGCGAGCTTGGTACTGGCATGCGGCAGATTCTGACGACTCTTGGGCGTGTCCGACTGGCCCAAGTAGGCGCCCGCGCGGTGGGTAAGGCTAGCCATATATTGAATTTGGCAATCGACTACGCCAATGGCAGGGAGCAGTTTGGCCAGTCGATCGGCCAATTTCAGATGGTGCAGCAGATGATTGCTGACAGCGTCATTGATATTAATAGCGCGAGGTTGTTGTTGCTCAGGGCGGCATGGGAAATAGACCAGGGCGGAAATGACGCCAAAGACTGGATCTCAATGGTCAAAGTGCACGCGGCGGAGGCTGCCAACAGAGTAGCCGATCGTGCAGTGCAGATATTCGGCGGAATGGGATACAGCAAAGACCTACCCATAGAGCGCTATTACCGCGACGTCAGAATCTCACGCATATACGATGGGACTTCAGAGATTCATCGTACTGTAATCGCAAAGGATGCTTTGAAGACGGGACGTAGACTTTTTGACAGCATGTATACCGGCGGCTGGGCGTAACCGAGTTGCGGCGAGGCGCACAGCCAGATTGCAAAGAATTTCAGCAAAGATAATGCCAGCTGACATCGTACCAAGAAGTATCCGAGACCATAAGGATGCCAAGATTGATTCCACGCAAAACGTCGGAGTTTATAGACCAGGGATTGAATTAAGCGCACTGAATGATGGGCCGTTGGTTCTCGTTTCTGTTGAAAAAGGTTTGAAGCTAGAGGTTCCAGCCCGAAGAACTTTTCTGGCCTAAATGAACTCGAAGGATGGTGTAATGAGCAATTCCATATCCCGCGTCGAGCACACCGCGATAATGGTTTCAGATATCAAATGGTACGTTCAGTTCTTCGATGAAGTTTTTGGCATGCGCGTGACCCAAGTTGACGGCGATCCAGAGAGTCCACGGCAGATTTGGTTCGACGGCGGTCTTCAACTGATTGAAAACCGCCAGTTTGACGGTCCCGAGGGACGCCTTGGGCATCTCGGCATTATTGTCCAAGACCTAGGCGCAACCCTTTCGGCCATGGCAAAATGGGGTTCACCTCTTGGGAAGGGACCGAACTGGTTCAAGCTATCCGACGGATTGTGTATAGAGGTCATGGAGAGCCGAATTGAAAAGTGAAGGCGCAACGACAGCCTCGCTGGAACCACTGGCGATTGCGCTAGCCACGCAGGAGTTTTGTCAACGAGGCAACTGGTGTCGCGTGATCTATGAAATAGCTGAAACTGCTTTGAGCGGGCGGTGCGGAGGAGCGGGTTCACCCGATGAGTTACGGAAAGGTATTTGAAGTGGAGCGCATACTAATTTTAAATGGGCCGAATCTTAACATGCTCGGCCAGCGTGATCCGTCAATCTATGGAGCAGAAACACTTGCCGACGTAGAGCGCATGTTATCCGCGGCTGGTCAGGAGCTTGGAGTCGAACTCGAGTTTTTCCAATCAAACTACGAGGGGGCTCTGGTGGAAAAGATCCATTCGGCCCTCGGGTCATTTGTGGGCATTGTGATCAACCCTGGAGCTTTTACCCACTACAGCTATGCATTGAAGGACGCCTTAGGCTCGGTGAAGATACCTTTCGTAGAGATTCACATCTCAAATATCCATGCGCGGGAGGCTTTTCGTCACACGTCGGTGCTAGCAAGTGACGCCATCGGCCAAATCGCTGGAATGGGAACATATGGTTACGAACTTGCCCTCAGGGCGCTAGTTCGGAATGTGTTGAATAGATGAAAGAGTTGAGCGGCTGCGTGTTTGGCGTTGCTCGCGGAGGTTTTCTGCTCGCGCAAACGTGATGAGGCATGGAATGATCCCGTTTTTAGGGTAGTTCGATGTTCACGTGTGCATTACCTTACTTCAGCGTATGGTACCGAGCAGAGGGTTATCAAGGAGAGGAAAGAGATGTCTAAAGTTGCCGAGTCTGGTTTTAGAGCGAAGGCCGCATTCCAGAAGAGCAAGATAATGGATGCCGACACCGCGGTGCGGGCCATTCAGTCGGGATCGACGGTTGCATTTTGCGGTGCCGGCGGTGGAATGACTGAGCCAACCTTGATCATTAATGCTTTGGCCAAAAGGTTCAAAGAAGACTCGTTACCGAGGGACCTAACCCTTTTGCATACGTCGGGTCTGGGTAACAGGAATGACTTGGGGATGTCTCCTTTGGCTCTTGATGGCTTGAGTCGCAGAATTATCGGCGGTCACTGGGGACAGTCGCCGCGCTTGGCGGAGATGGCCGAGCGCAACGAGATCGAAGCTTACAACTTTCCTCAGGGAATCATGGCCCAGCTCTTCCGCTGCGCGGCCGCGCATCAGCCCGGACTGATCACCAACATTGGCCTGGGTACTTTTCTTGATCCGCGACAGCAAGGCGGGCGTCTCAATGAGCTGACTACGGAGGAGATGATTCGGTTAATGGAGGTGGATGGGAAAGAGTGGTTGTTCTATCCCGCATTGGCTCCAGATGTCGCAGTGATTCGTGGTACTACCGCGGATACGGATGGCTACATCAGCATGGAGGACGAGATCTCCTACCTGGACTGTTTGCAATTGGCTCAAGCCGCTCACAACAACAACGGTTTGGTAATTGCCCAGGTCCATCGTTTAGTAAAGCCTGGAACGCTCCATCCCAAATCGATTCGGATTCCGGGTTTTATGGTTGATGTGATTGTTGTGGATCCCGATCAAAAACAGCTGTACACTACCGGCCTTGATCGCTATATCTCCGGAGATTTTGTTAAGGAGACACTTGAA
Source organism: Actinomycetes bacterium (assembly GCA_021785315.1). Next base: position 12,081 of record JAJYFX010000019.1, read on the forward strand.
AGGGAGTTTCTCGCCTTGAATGAGCGCAAAGTGGTCGCCCGAAGGGCTCTGATGGAACTGAAGGCCGGCGACGTTGGCAATGTTGGCGTTGGAATTCCCGATGGCATTGGACTGGTTGCGCAGGAGGAGGGATTAGCGGACAGCTTCACCCTTACCGTGGAGCATGGTACTTGCGGCGGCACCTCCTTGCAGGGGATTTTTTTCGGTGCGAGCATAAACATGAGGGCAATGCTGGATATGCCCGCTCAGTTCGATTTTTATCACGGCGGTGGTCTTGACGTGGCATTCCTGAGCTTCGCAGAAGTCGATCAGGCCGGCGATGTAAATGTCCACAAGTTCAACGGCAAGATTATGGGTACCGGTGGTTTTGTGGATATTTGCCAAAATACCAGAAAAATTATTTTTATGGGAACGCTCACTTCCGGAGGCCTGAAGGTTGAAATAGGAAACGGC
>JAJYFX010000347.1 GCA_021785315.1 Actinomycetes bacterium
ATACCTCCGATTGTCGAGACAGTTGCCACCGAGGGTAAGGGAATCGATGAGGTTTTCCGGGCGATCGAATCTCATCATGAATATTTAGGGCGCAGCGGGGTAGGTGAAAAGAGAAGGCAAGCTCGTATTTTGGAGGAGCTGGATCATGTTGTGCAGGCCGAAATATCTCGAAAGGTTAGCGACTTGATCTCGGAGCCTTCCTTTGCCGAGAGAAAGGCCGAGTTGATTGGCGGTGAAATCGATCCATATTCGCTCGCCCTGGAGCTTCTCAAATTTGCAGTGGATTAAAGGGCGGTATTTTCGGAAACAAGTTTTAGCCAAAGGAGAAAGATGTCTGGTTCTGAGCAGTTCGTGACTTATGAAGTGGATTCGAACGATATAGCTATCGTGCGGTTAAATCGGCCAAAAGCCAATGCCTTGTCCAAAGAGCTATTGCGTCAGCTGGGCAAAGTGGCAGATGAGCTATTAATTTCGCCTCCCCATGCCGTGGTCATCCATGGCGGCGAGCGAATTTTTGCCGCAGGGGCGGATATTACGGAGTTCGGCGGGATCAAAGAGGCGATCGAAACTGCAGGCGTATTTCACGAGGTTCTGAACAAGATCGCGCGCATTCCCAGGGTTACCATTGCCTCAATCAACGGCTTTGCGCTGGGAGGCGGCTGCGAGCTCGCGATGGCTTGCGATTTCAGGGTGGCGGCGCTCGACTCCAAGCTTGGACAGCCGGAAGTTTTGCTTGGCCTCATTCCCGGCGGAGGAGGGACCCAGAGGCTGTCACGGCTGGTTGGGGTCGCCAAGGCGAAGGACCTGATTTTTTCCGGCCGGGCCGTCTCGGCTGACGAGGCGCTTGAGATTGGCCTGGTTGACAAGATATTTGATCCGGAAAGGGTATTTTCAGAGGCGTATGCCTGGGCCCTCTCCTTTGCAAAGGGTGCGGTCGTGGCCCAGGGGCTGGCCAAGAAAGCCATTGACGTTGGCTTGGCGGGAACTCTTGAGCACGGCCTGGATGTGGAGAGACTGGTATTTTCAGAGGTCTTCGGAAGCAAAGACGCCCAGATCGGAGTCAGCTCATTCCTCGCCAACGGGCCGGGGAAGGCCGTTTTTGTCGGAGAGTAGGCGTGGCTGGATACACGTGGTCATGGCCGATATCGTGAACGACTCCCTATAGCAAGCGAAATGACGTTCAGATCCCGCCCCGCGTCGCTTGGCGCAGTGGTGTTGCTGGGAGTCGCTGCGATTTGGGGCGGTACGCTTTCCTTTACAAAGGACGCGCTGGCGTATATGGGAGTAAATGAATTTCTTACCCTGCGCTTTGCTGTCGCTGCGCTCGCATTGGTTCCATTCCTGCCCCGGATAAAGAAGGGAACCATTACGATCGCCAACACGTTGTTGTCCGCTGTGCTGGGGGCTGTGCTGTACGCCATCTTTTATCTGCAGTCACGCGGACTCCAGACGGTCGCGACAGCAGCGACAGGGTTTATCACTGGCACTAACGTAGTGATTGTTCCACTGATAACCTTGCTGCTGTTTAGAAATAGGATTTCTCTGCGGGTTTGGTTGGGGATAATAGTGGCGGTGGCGGGTCTGGCGTTTGTGGCGGGACGCGGTTTGTTTACTCCTATGTCCGGATTCTGGCTTGTCCTGATGTCGGCATTTCTGATAGCGGTCGATATTGTCGCAGTTGAAAAGCTAATGCCCTCCGTCGATGCCATTTGGCTTGCATTCGTAGGGATTACCTCGTCTGCGGCGCTAGCGCTCGCATTTTCATTTTTTGGGAGCAATACTGGCATTGCCGGTATCAAAGAGGTAACGTCATTAGAGGTGGTGGTTGCCGTTCTTTTCAACGGATTGCTAGGCACCGCTTTTGCTCTTTGGGCACAGAACCATTACCAGTTGGTAGTGCCCTCGGCCCAAGTAGCTTTGGTATTTTCAACCGAGCCCATTTTTGCGGCTGGGATTGCCTGGCTTTTTTTCGGGGGAGCTGTCACTGGAAACGTTGTTTTTGGAGGTGCGCTCGTGCTTTCGGGCGTGATAATTGCGGATGAAGAGGCTTTCAGATATCTTGTATCCAGTCGTCGTCCGGAAAAGTGAGTTGGCCGTAGACGGGGAATGTTCTTGTGCCGGCGGGGCAGGCGACTTCAGCATTTGAATTTCAAGGGACCTTGGGATAGGTGAGGATTTTTTGCGGCGGACAAGTTTTGAGAATACGAATTCCTCTATGGCCCGAAGCTTGGAAATTGTCGGGGATTGGTGGACGCTTCTGATTGTAAGAGATGCGTTCATGGGGATCAGGCGGTTTGACGACTTTCAGGAGCACTTGGGAATTGCCAGGAACATATTGGCGGCACGCATCAGGCGCTTGGTGACATTTGAAATTTTGGAAAGACGGCTTTACCAGGTTAGGCCCAAGAGGTACGAATACGTCCTCACTGATAGTGGAAGGGATCTCAAGACCGTCCTATTTTCCATCAAACAGTGGGGCGACAGGAACCTTTATGAAGGCAAGGAGCATCCTCTTGCGATCGCGCACAAAGACTGCGGTGCCGAGATATCCGTCGATGTCATCTGTCCCAAATGCAATGAGGTGCTTTCCGAAAATCATGAAAAGCTTGACTGGATAGCTGGCAGTGATATGAGCGACTACGACAAACGCGTCTATACCCAGTTTCGTGCCAACTCATACTTTCGAGAGATGAATGAAGATAGCTAGGAGGCATTTTGAGGTTTGGGCTGGGCTCCGACGAATCTCGGCAGGATCATAAGAGCCGCGACTACAAATGAGCCGGCCATCATATAGAACGCCGGCTGAAATCCGTAGCTGTCAATGATCACTCCGACTAGGGCCAGCCAAAGTGCGCCGACTCCGTATGCAATAGCAAAGAAGATCCCGAAGGCCGCTCGCGCCTGACTTGGCCCTATTGAATCGGAAAACATCGATTGAATAAGTGGAGACTCGGAATAGGCAAGCATGCCCATAACCAGGGAGACGGCGGTCAGCAGCCATACCGATGAATACTTTTGAACGAACAGAACCATAAAGAGCGCTCCCCCAAGGTAGGCCGTGATCAGGACCCCCTTTCGTCCGATCTTGTCCGACAACCATCCTGCAGCAAGCGGTCCTACGACTCCTCCTCCCACGAGAACGGTGTAAACGAGGCCGACAGTGACCGTCGAGAGATGGGCTCCATCTTTGAGATATATCGGAACGAATGCGCTCAGAACCCCAAGACCGCGACCAGCCGCCGAGACAGTAGAAGCGGCGACAACGACCAGGGCGGCTTTGTTCTTCATGACCATCGACCAGACCG
>JAJYFX010000020.1:0-4926 GCA_021785315.1 Actinomycetes bacterium
AACTACGCGATCTATTTTGGTGCCTCTAAGGGGCACGGAGCAGGCCACTCTTCAAATTCGAACGCGCAGCTCGCCGCCGACGCGAGGGCGCGTGGCATGCGCCTCGTGGTGGTCGATCCGATGTGCAACTTTGCTGCGAGCAAAGCTGCTGAGTGGGTTCCAATCCGGGTCGGAACCGATGCTGCATTTGCGCTGGCTATGGTAAACGTCATCCTCAATGAGCTGGGGATATGGGATGCAGAGTACCTCAAGGCGAAGACGAACGGCGGGTATCTGATCGGCCCGGACAGTCACTATGTTCGTGACCCTGCAACAAACAAACCTCTGGTGTGGGATACGAATAAAAATATGGCTGTTCCATATGACCAACCTGTTGTCACTTCAGACATTGCGCTTCTCGGAACGTACACCGTAGGTGGCGTGCAGGCCACACCAGCATTCAGCCTCATCAAGGATCACGTTCGCAAGTACACTCCTGAGCTTGCCGAGTCGGTGACAACGATCTCTGCCGAAAATGTCAGGAGAATAGCCAAGGAGTTCGCTACAGAGGCTCGCATCGGGTCGACCATCGAAATCGAAGGTGAGACAATGCCTTTACGACCTGTGGCAGCAATATATTTTAGGGGTTCGCAAGGTCACAAGAACAGCACTTGGAACTGCCTGGCGATCGAGTTGTTGAACCAGGTGGTCGGCGCTTCGGACATGCCTGGAGGTGCCCTCGGATTTAACCCCGCCATGGAAGGATTCCCCGAGACGTCTGTTCCGCATTACGAGCCTTTCACCAGCCAAGACGGACTTATGGAGACCGGCCTTTGGATCAAAGCCCATAAACCGTTCCCCCCTAACGATCCCAAGGTTAATTCCTTGACCATGGAGGATGTTTGGCCGCTGACGGTGGGAACCGGTTTCATGGCCTCCTCGGACCGCGAGGAGATCTGGAACGCTTTTGACGTGGGGTATCGTCCTGAAATCATGATAAACGTGGGGGCCAATCCGGTCCTTACCGTTGGCAATCCCGAAACCGCGGTTGAAGCGCTCAAGAATATACCGTTCATGGTCTCCTTTGATCTATTCATCTCAGAGTTCTCAGAGCTTTGCGACATCGTCCTACCCGACACCGAATACCTGGAGCGCTTTGACGTTGCTCCCCAGTTTCCTCCGTTGCACGACCATCCTGCTGGCATGGGCGACTGGGGATGGCCGATTCGCCAACCCGTGGTGGAACCGACCGGCGAGCGAAGGGACTTTCAGGAAGTGCTCCTGAAATGGGCTTATGAACTGGGATTCGGAAATCATTACCACACGGTGCTGAACAAACGGTATCTCTTGCGAGACCCATGGCTGTTAGAGCCAGACCAGAGATATTCTTGGACAGAGATCTGCGACAGGCGCCTGAAGAGCGTGTTTGGCGAACAACGTGGCTTGGAGTGGTTCAAGGAGAACGGAGTGATTCGCTGGCCCAAGAAGGCGCGTGAGGTATACTGGCGCAACCACGTGACAGCGAGGGTCCCTCTCTTTTACGAGGGCCTTAAGACAATGGGAGAAAAGCAGAAAAAGCTCTTCGAGGAGCACAGCTTTGCTCATCGAGTGGACTGGTCTCGGTGGGAGCCATTGCCAGAGTATGTTGAATGCCACCCGAACGATCCTCCCGAATACGATCTTTCCGCCTTCTATTACCGCGACGTTCTCCACACGAACTCTTTCACCTATGAGAATCCCTGGCTTAACGAGGTTGCGGAGAATCACCCGTTCAGCTACACCATCGCGATGAACAGAGCCACCGCGGAGCGTAAGAAAGTGAAGAGCGGGGATGAGGTAACGATGCACTCTCCGACCGGCAGAAAAGCTGTGGGACGGGTAGTAGTCACAGATACAATCCACCCGGATGCCGTGGGAATAGCAGGCTGTGGGGGTCACATGACCAGTTCGCAACCCATTGCAAAAGGGAGGGGGGTCCGTTTCAACGAACTTCTCGAAATCGACCTCGATCACATGGACCCAGTAAATCTAAACATGGATGTATGCGTCCGGGTAAAGATTACCAAGAATTCCGACGGATAACCACGCTCGGGCGCTGGAGGGAGAGCGAGTCAGATGGTTCAGGTTCCATTGAAGACTGAGGAGTTCGAGAACTTTATCGGGGGAGAATGGAGGCCAGCAGCCTCAGGTGCTCTCTTTGAAACTTTTGACCCCGCTACGGGCGAGCTAGTGGCGAGATGTGCAGACTCCGATGAGAGTGATATCTCGGCAGCTGTATCACTGGCGCAGCAAGCCTTTGAGAAGAGCAGATGGTCCAAGGATCCCTTGCTGCGATATAGGGTGCTCATGGAGATGGCGGCAGTCCTCGAAGCCAGCATTTCTGAACTTGCGACATTGGATACCCGAGAAACAGGAAAGCCGATCGCTGACGCGTTCGGCGAAATCCGGGCCTCGATTGATTCACTTCGGTACGCCTCAGCTCTGGCCCGCACCGTCATGGGGCGCTCAAGGCTGAATCGACCGGATTCGATCAGCATGACAATTCGTGAGCCAGTGGGCGTGATTGCTCAAATTATCCCGTGGAATGCGCCGATAATACTTCTTGTGCGTGACCTTGCACCTGCGCTCGCCGCGGGAAATGTGGTTGTGGTGAAGCCTCCGAGTTTGGCATCGGGGGTTGTCGCGCAGATGTTCAAGCTGTTTGCCGGTATTTCAGAGATGCCCCAAGGAGTTCTCTCTTTAGTCACGGGGTCTGCGAAGGCAGTTGGAGTTCCACTTGTAGGGCATCCTCAAGTGAAAATGATAATTCTTACAGGTAGTGCCGAGACAGGCAAAATGGTGTATCAGGTTGCAGCACAGCAGCTCAAGCGGGTACATCTTGAGCTCGGTGGCAAGTCTCCATTTGTTGTGTTCGAGGACGCAGATCTTGATCGAGCACTCCCTTCTCTTGTCCGCAATGCATACGTATTTGCGGGACAGTTCTGCATGTGCGCATCACGCCTGATCGTTGCAAGGTCAATCCACGATGCGCTAGTTGACTCGCTGAGGAGGCGTGTAGAGGAGCTAGTGGTGGGAAATGGAATCGATCCGAAGACGCAGATGGGTCCGATGATATCCGGTGCGCAGATGGAGTCGGTTCTCGAAGCCTGCGATCGAGGCGCCAAGGATGCCGATCTTGTGACAGGTGGTGTCCAGCTCACGGGAGAAGGCAAGGCTGGAGGCTACTTTGTCGCTCCCACGATCTTCGATAATGTCAGGTCAGACTCAGAGCTTGCCCAGGTGGAGCTTTTTGGGCCAGTGCTCAGTATCCAGACATTTACAACGGAAGAGGAAGCTCTCGAGCTGGCGAACAACACAAACTACGGACTTGTAGGGGCGGTGTGGACGAACCGGTTGGATAGGGCGATGCGGATGTCCCAGGGAATACAGGCAGGGACGGTTTGGGTCAACACCTATTACGAGACCTTCCCTGAGATCGAGTCCGGCGGCACCAAGGACAGCGGAGTGGGACGGACTCGTGGAATAGATGGTCTGAATGAATTCACTGAGCTAAAGCACATCAACATTGTCTATGGTGCGCAGCCATAAAGTTACGGGCATCCTGCATTCCGTTGCCGCTCCGCTCATGGCTATCGTAAAGCCTGGAATGTCAACAGGGGTGGCATGGTTCTTTTACAGAGGAGAGGTATCTTGCGATCTGCGGCTGCTTTGATCGAAACGTTGCAGCGCAACGGTATATTTCACATTTTCGGTTTGCCAGGAAGCACCGAGGCCCCTCTGCTGGATGCTCTCCTGGATTACCCGGATACCCACTACATTCTTGGGCTTCATGAAAGCGTAGTCGTGGGAATGGCAGACGGTTATGCCCGGGCTACTCGTAGGCCGGCGGTCGCCAACCTGCACACTACGGTGGGGCTTGCAAACGGCCTAATGGCGCTGTTCAACGCCTGGAAGGACAGCTCTCCGGTAGTCACTATAGCGACGCACAAGGACTCGGCCATACTCGGTCGTGATGGATTCTGTGTCGGACCTGATCTGGCGGAATGGGCGCGTCCAGTTACTAAGTGGGCTTGGCAGGGAGTGATTGCGGACCAGATTCCCCAAGAGGTAGGTAGAGCTCTTAAGATTGCGCAAAGCACGCCGTCGGGACCGGTATTGCTGGCGTACCCAGAGGACATGCTCGGCAAGGAGATCGCTCCTACTGAAAAGATCATAGAGTATGGCCAGATTTCAGAAGGATTCGTTCCATCTTTGGAACAAATAAGTGCCATAGTCAAGAAGCTCTCGAATGCGCGCTCTCCAATATGCATTGCAGGAGATGAGGTGTCTTCGACCGGTGCTTGTGAGATCCTCGAGAGGTTTGCTGAAATGTGGGGTATTCCTGTCCTTCAAGAAGCTCGGAGGTCAGCCGTCACCTGGAATGTGGCCACCGACTTCAAGAACTATGCGGGTGAGTACAGTAGCAACCATCCTCTTGTCAAGGGAGCTGACCTGATTTTGGCATTCGGACCCCGACTTTCAATTGAGTTTTCTCCGGTGAAGCAGCCTGACGTGCCGAGAGACGCCGAGCTTGTACACATTCACAGAAATTCATTCGAGGTCGGAAAGCTCTACCAGCCATCCATAGGTCTTGTCGCCAGCGTTGCGGCAGTACTCGAGGAGCTTTGCAACGGAAGCTGGGATGCTCAAAACCAATATGTCTACCAGGATTGGAGAGCTGTTCCTAATGCATCCGACGGCAGCGTAAGCCCGGACGTTTCTGCCGATCCCTCGGGACTCTGCGACGTGAGTTTCCTGGCAAGGGCCCTGGCTCGAATCGCACCCTCTAACACAGCTGTGGTTGACGAGTCGATTCGATCGTCGCCTGCGCTTCTTGCAAACTATCCTCTTAGGCCCGGTAACTACTTTCACACAAGTGGTGGAGGCCTTGGCTGGGGCTTGCCCGTG
>JAJYFX010000020.1:4936-12462 GCA_021785315.1 Actinomycetes bacterium
ACAGCTGGCCTGGCCGGAACGTCCGGTTCTGGCGTACATCGGAGACGGCAGCTTGATGTTCAGCATCCAGGCGCTCTGGACAGCTGTCAGGGAGAAGCTGCCGATAAAGGTAGTTGTGCCGAACAACAGGAAGTACTTGGCAGTCAAGGCCGGTCTCATAGAGTACAAAGGAAAGGCTGTTGAAAATGACAAGTTTATGGGTGTTGACCTTGCCCCTCCAAACATAGACTTGGTAAGCCTGGCAAGAGGGTTCGGCGTTGAAGGCAGGCTTGTGGAGAGTCGGTCTGAGCTGGATGTAGCGCTTGAGTGGGCGTTTTCGCATGACGGACCGGCGCTTGTTGACGTTCTTGTACAAGAGGATCTTGGAGCGAGCTAAGGTGATGATTTCAAATTTTGGTTCGACAACTGACGAGATTCGTTTCTGAACTGCGTTGCATTTTGCGTGATGAAACTCGTGGTTAAACTTCCCTAAGCAAAAGTGCAGTAAGTTCGGTGATACTACTCGTCGCTCTGCTGACGACAAATTTGAGTATGGTGCTGTCTTTTTGGCACGGGTATCTGACCTTCTGGCAATGTAATCCATTGGGTCTTTATTGAAGTGCAAACTGCTTTTCGCACTCAATTCACCGACTCTCGAAAACCTTTTGCTTTTCCCAGGTATCAGGGTTCGTAGTGCGGACGAAGAAATGTGGCATGAAATTCGAGTTTCCGATCGGTTCGCAACATTTTGTGAACGGGGATATGGAAGGTGTTGAAGGTTCACGTCGGGAATCTTTTAGGTTGACGCCGTGTTGTATGCGGTACCTGCGGTGTCGGGAAGCTTCTGAGTTCGTGTATTGGAGTCAGGTTGATTGGAAGAAGTGCGATCGGAGATTTTGTGCGATTGGCATTATTGGCTGAAAGCCACAAGAGTGATGCTGAATGGCAAGGTCCAAGGTGTCCAACAACATGGTGAAGATACGATCTAGCGAAATCAGTCCGATATAGTAGAGGTTCTTAGGTAAAAAGTTACAGGATCAGAAAGCACGGATATGAACGAATTGAAAGAGCAGACGGTGACTTGGAGAGAGCGCCTCGAAAATACCAAGGTGGAGTCGAATATTCACGTTTCAATGCAGGACGTGGATGTCTCCAGAATTCACTTTGCGTCGGTGTTTTTATTCATAGACAGAAACGAGGTTCAGCTGTTTCACAAGCTTGGCATTTCGCTGAGCAAGCTTCTGGCTAACGGGTTTGCTTTGCCGGTGATCTCGGCACACTGCGAGTACAAGAAGTCATTCGGCCTTGATGATATCGTAACTGTCACCTCCTATGTCTCTGATGTTGGGACCAGAAGCATTAAAATCAGGCACCTTACGACCGGTGCGGACGGCGATATCTTGGCCGACGCTTATACCGTTCATGTCTCAATAAATGAGGGAGCCAACACGTCTATAACCCTTGAAGAGCTATTCGAAGGCATGGGTCTTTAACTCAATAAGGTCTTTGCGAGCACTTGGTAAAATCTAAACCAAGTAATCCGAAAATTGAGAGATAGTGCAAAGCTTTCAGGCCTTTATGTGAGATTTGGCCACTACCTGTGCCAGCAATGTCTGACCCGACACATCTGAGCTAGCCTTCATGATGGTTACGGTATTAATTACGCTTGAATGCTGTGCTCGTGATCTTCCAGGGGTCTGTTATCGTCATGGCTACCATTTGCTATGACGATTAAGTGACGAATCGGCAGTTAGATACCGATTCGTCACCGGTAATTAAAGGTGAATTTCGGTTTAGTTAATTCCGCCAACAAGTTCCCGAGTCTCGTGGTTTTCCACCAGCCATACGCCCGAATACGCCTTGTCCCTGATGACTTCGGCTTCTGGACCCATCACTACTGGGATAGCTCGCCGGTTCGGGACGGCACGCCCTGCGATCTTGGCCCGTTCGACGGCTCTCACTACGTCGTCGACGTGAACCCTATTGGCAATTTCGGCCACCAGGGTTACTTCTTCGCCGGTAGCACGAATGGTACCAAAGGCTACTGCGTCTGTCCTTAATAATTGGTCTGCTTCATCGTTGCTCACCAGACCGTTATCTGCAGCGGTGAAGCTGAGGTCTGCGAGCTCTTCAGGGGAGAGAACCTTACTGACTCTCAATTTGCCCTCGATTTTCGCCGCCCTCGACGCGAAGCTTCGGCGATACTTGTCTTCGGTAATGTCGCCCTGCAATTGGCCAAGGCGGTCCTCAACGCGTACCAATCGGGCGTCGTGTTGGCCGACGACGTCCGCAAGTTGATCCATCCGCTCCGCAAGTTGATCCATCCGCTCCGCAAGTTGATCCATCCGCTCCGCAAGGGCGGCGATCTGTCGGGAGTTCTCTGCTATTTGCCTGGAGTTTTCCTGCACCAATTCGGGTAGAGAGAGGAGCTCTTCCCCTAAAAGAACCGCCCTCATTTCGGCCCTAAGAGCAGGATCCTGCTGCATTTGTCGAATGATTTCAAGCGCGTCCATAACTAAAGTATATGTCCCGGTTGTCACAGCTTGCAGTGTAAGGGTACAGAGGGCTGGCAGGAGATCGAGCGGAAAATGTTCATTTGATGACCGAACGAAACTCGGTATTGCTTAGGGTCTCGGAACAGGTTTGTGCAACCGCGTCAATCAGCGAAGTCCCTGTTTTGGCTCCCATTGCTGAGGTTCCGGGACTCTAGTGTTCCTGGACCCAAACGCAGAATATATAGAGTCATCAGAAATATCAGGGATTAGTCCTCTCGGCAATTGTGTTACCTCACCGGTCGGCATTTGCTTCCACGGGAGGATCAATGGGAACTAGATCTGGGCCCAGGCCCTTTAAGCGAGGTTGAGCGAGAGCGAAAGAGCTGATCCCGCAAGCGGTACGAGATTGTCAAAGTCTCTGCGGTTTCATGTCATAAGGGCAAAGATCGCGCTTATGTGCAGCGATAAAATTAGCACCGACGATAGAGGGAGATCCCGTAGAGTATCGGCTCTAACCTCAAGCAGCGGATGATGACGCCTGTGGCAAACCAAAGTTCGCCCCTACTTCATTGTGTGGCGTACCTCACAGATTTAAAGTCAATATCTGTAACCAGTTGAGCATGGGTCCGCTCCCATGGCCCAAGTACTGCATTGCGGATGCGACTCGTGGCTTTGCCACGACTTCCTTTGACTTCATGGATGAATCCGAAGGCCTGCGCCTCCTATGGGTCATTTGCAGCAGACTCCAAAGTCTCGGCTAAGTTCACCCGTGAGTCCGAATAGCTCATGGTTCGCATTGCCAACCTTTTGGCACTGGACACGATGGCGTACTCAGACGGGATCCCGTGTCCCTATGTGGACTGGTCAAAAGTTATACTTCACATTTGGAACGTGGCATTCCTTGAGAGCTTTGTGAACTGGGAGTTCGATAGGGATTGTCCGACCGAAAATGGAATGCTACGTAGACAGATTGAGGTTCAACCCTCTGTTTCGGTCTCCGCGGAAGCGGCTGCAGTTGCCACATCTTTTGGATAGCTGCGAAGAGCCCACAGCAGGATCACTCCGCTCGCGAGAAAAGGAACCAGCATCACGGCAAATGTGGTGCGAAGGCCAACGGCATCTGATAAAAGACCGAACGCAAGTGGGGCAAGAGCTTGCGCGGCCGTTCGCAAGAAGGAACGGACGCCCTCAGCGCGACCCCAGAGGAGTGGGGGCATGATGTCAAGGCGGGCCGCGTCAATGGGGGGATTCTGAGCGGTAAGTGCAAAGCCTGCTGCAATTATGTACGGCAGAGCGGTGAAGGCGCTGTGGGTAACAAAGGCCGGGATGAAAAGGAGCGTTGTGATAATGGCTGCGATTGCGGCCACGAGAATCCTCCCGCCTATGCGCCCGCGTTTTACCAAGTTGTCACCAAGCCGGCCACCTACCAGAACGCCCAAGAGAGCTCCGCCACCGACAATCAACATCAATAAGTTGGCAAGTAGCTGGGGCAGATGGTACTGCCCTTTGACGAACTCGAGACCGAATGTTTCAAGTCCGGTTAAGAAGAAGTAGCTGCAAATGCCAGAGAGGATCAGAAAAACATTGGTGCGTATAGCCAGTACATAGCGGATCATCGCAAATATGGTCATTCGCCTTGGGTCGGAAGTAAGCACCAGCTGGGGATCGGCCGATATTCCAAGCCGGGCGGCCAATTCCTGGGCATCAGTAGGTTTTGAACTTCCGCTCCCGCTTGCTGCAGCTTCTCTAGGCGGTGTCCCACGGTGACGGTGCTCAAACGATGCTGGATCTTGAAGCTTGTCGTTCAATGGAGAGGTCTGGAAATCTGACTGGTCGTCATAGACCTGTCGGCCGGGTTTTCCGTGGCGTTCTGCCATACGCTGGCGCATCTTGATCTCGCGGTGTCCAACGATTCGTTCGGCACCTGGTTGAAGATGACTTGCACCGCCACGTGCCGGTTCGGGCAGATGGCTGAGCGCCCATGCCAGTGGAATGGTCGGAACAGCAAGAATCGCGAATGCAACCCTCCATGAGATGTCGGCGGCATCGCCGGTTATCACAAAGCCAGCACCTGCCCCAATGAGCTCTCCGGCAAGCACATATCCATAAATCTTGCCTCGTTCTCCGGCAGGGAAGTAGTCTCCGATAAGTGAGGCGACTGCCGGGCCGGATACGGCTGTAACTGCACCCAAGGCAACCCTGGCAACCAGCAGCTCACCAAAGCTCGCCGACAACGCACTCAGGAACATGACTATTCCCCATATAGCAACCGTCACAGAGATCATTGCGATACGATGGGCGCGGTCAACAAGCACCCCGAATGGAATCGAGAAGATGGCGGCAACAGCCGCAGTAACAGCAACCAGCAACCCGATATCGGTATTTGAGATATGAAGACCTTGGCGCAGCTGAGTTGCTGAAGCACCAACGGTGGCTATGTCAGCACTATTTAGTGCAAGTACACCGGCCAAAAGCAGGATGACGCGCGTCCGGGCCGGTCCGCCAAATAGTAGACGAAGGGCATGCCAGCCCTCTATTGCAGCCATGACGGCAAAGTTGCGAAATGATGCACTCAGGCTTGGTCGGTTACGAATCTTGGCATTCACCAGCGCCACGCCCTTCATCTTCGCGGACCGTCAACTTTGCAATCTCCGATCGTGTCAACCAGGTACATATAGAGGGTAACGGGGGTTTGTCCCTAGAGCGCTTCCACTTTCGTTCAAAAGGCCTCGTAAATGGATTCTCTGAAAATCTCCAGGTTTGCGCGTCACATTCAGATGTCTTGGCGTACGCAGTTCGGTTTCAAATGCCGCCTGGTCGACCTAGGCCTGGCTGGCTTCCAACGCATTGATACGGGATCTCCGCCTCGGTAATTAAGATAGGCGTTTTACGTCCAAAGGCACTCTTTTTAGAAGGCCGGCAGTGCTTCACAGCTGTCCATTTACGCCTGGACCCTGGATGCCCATCTCGTACACAGCTACTTACAGGAAGTCAAATGCCTGAAGGAATGATGGCGAACAATTGTAACTCAGTCGGCCCATATTCGGGCTGACGAGGCGGTATGGTGACTCATCGATGTCCTTCGGGGGCAATCCGCGATCACTCTGTCGACAGTATCCGCAAGGACACAGCGAACAAAACTGACGGTAAATTAGGCAATCGACAAACTCGTCGCGGCCAACATTTTTATCCCGCAGTCGGGGTACGATCCCAATCGGTTTTGGGAAGCATCTGGTTTTCTCGATCTCCTGCGCGATTTGATTCAGGATATGTTCCCAAGGGCGAACCAGACTTCGGTCTGAACCTAGGTGTCATGTAGTCCGACTTTGAGGCGTCGGGTTCGGGGCGCTGGCCACCTTCGATCAGGTAGGAACCAGCGAATGACTACGTTGCCCTTTACCGACCCAATTTATTGATTTGCCCGTCTTCCTTGTCAACGCTCTTTACAGCCGATACCGAAGTTTTGTATAACGAACGAACACTCAGCTAGTGAAAGTCTTTATCGAGGGAGGAATCGCACATATCTCGGTCTGGAAAAGTCGCAGCTCTTTCTCAACCAAGCCCGACCTCGGCACATATTTTCCGAATACTAAAGCCGCAGGTACCTTAGGTATGAAAAGGGGTTCAGACAATGTCTGGAAGATGCTACAAACCGAAACTGTCTATAACGATCCCGGCAAGGACGACTACTGCATCAAACGCCATCGGGACCGGGCAAAAAAGCGAGCACTCGATGAATCACGAAATCTCGGTTGCACAGTCACCCTTGAACCAATATCTGAGGTCGTTTAGCTGCCGTGTGCTATGACCTACGGAGCTATCTTCGTGTCATAACCACGACCTTGGGCCAACTACTGTGCATCTCCTATGCGACCGTATTGTCGAAGTTCGAGCCATTCTGTAACAACTGGTTGTTGCCGAATTCGGCATAACCAGGATCCCCAGACAATTCATTTGTTCTGTCGGCCAGGTTCTTGATAGTTTGCCGACGAGCATGCTTGTTTAATCCGACCAGGAGCTCGAAACTGATATTGCTAGAATCACTCCGCAGCTCACACTGTCATTAGAGTGATCAAATCGTTCAGGGACTCGAGTTCTTCAAGAGCGTGAATATGCGATATTATCTTTTCCGCGCTCGCTTGAGATATTGTACGAGAAAATGCCACATTTTCAAGGAACTTTTGTGTCACTTCTTCTCTTGACAAAGTGTTTTGATCTGGATCGCCTTTGGCGTAGCTAACGTCGGAGGTATATCGTCTTCCATCTTTCATCGTTACCTCAAGAAAGGCCGTCCTTAAGGGTCTTTCTTTTGGGGTTAGTTCTTCAATTACTATCATGTTGGCGATTTGTTTAATTCGTGGATCCCGTATTAGATCCTCCTGGAAGTGCTCAAGGGTCAGGCTCTTCCTCAGCAAAACGTTGGCGACGCAGTATCGGATACTGAAAGCGGCCCCAATTTGGGGGACAACCTGAATGAAGAATTGTTGCCCAACAAAATTGTCACGGACTGTCGCTGGGATCCTGAGAAGAACGCTGTCGATTTCACCAGGTTCTACATCATATCTTTGGACTAGATCGAGAGCACAGTCTATTGACGCATGATTGGACCGGCAACCCGGGTATGGCTTATAGGTGACTTCAGAGTGGTACTTTTCACCCAAATCTAAAATCAAAAGTTCGGGATCGACGCAGCCTTCTGTATAAAGATGAAAATAGCCGAATTTCCCAAGTAGAGCATCTCGGGGACCAGTCCATCCCTCTTTGGCAAGCTCCGCTGAAACTATACCGTTTCTGGCTGACAAGCCCTGAACAAGTTTAAATGCGCTAGTTCCGTCCCAAATAGCCTCGAAACTACCGGCTAACTGATTTAGTACTAAGCCAAAGGCATTTTGGAGTTGTTTACTGGAGAGTTTCAACATACGCCCAGCGATTGCAGTGGCGCCAAAGGCATTCACTGTTCCCACATTATCCCAGCCAAGTGAAAAGCCGAATCCTGATGCAGCGAGTATTCTGCAGGCTATGTCGTCTCCGACTAATAATGCGGAAATAAGT
>JAJYFX010000348.1 GCA_021785315.1 Actinomycetes bacterium
CCGACAAAGCCGGCATGCAAAGGTGACAGATCTCCCAGATCTGCCGCTTTAATATTTGCCAGCAATGACTCGAGGGTCGATAAGAATCCAACTGGGTCTGTCGGCAAGGGCAACTCAACATCGCCCAATACTTTGAGTCTCCCCGACACCAGGGAAACTTCGGCCAAGGTATTTCGTCCAACGAATGAAAACCTTGACCACCGTTCACCCTTGTCCACAGATTCGAGGAGAAACCCCTCTTTCTCGTATCCGACAAGAGCGAGAAAGGCCGAAACAGGTGTCAGCGTGTCAGCGAGATACTGGCGGTAAACAGGTATAAGTTGATAACCGCCGCCAATCTGGTAGGCACCAAGAAAGTCGTCAAAACTACTCGAAGTCATCTACTCCACAGTCTCGCTTCCGTTCGTCATTCCTCTGTAGAAACAGCTAAAATTTCCAGTGTGGCATGCACCTTTCCCCTGCTGCTCTACCTCTATCAAAATCGTGTCGCCATCGCAGTCAATCGCCATGTCAAGAACCTTCTGGCGATCTCCCGACGTTTCGCCTTTGGCCCATAGCTCTTTGCGCGACCTTGACCAAAACCACGTTCGTCCGGTTTCTATGGTCTTCGCCAAGGATTCCTTATTCATCCACGCCATCATCAAAACCGAACCCGACTTCCGTTCCTGGACTATTGCTGGAACCAAGCCGTCGGTCGAGAACTGCACTAGAGAGATCAAGTCATCGGGCAAAATGCGCATATTGAAGTTGTCTGAGATCATAGGTAGAGCCCCGTCTCGTTCTCATTGCTTGCAGAGGCCACCGCGTGGATATCCCTTTCACGCAGTATCAAATAATCCTCTCCCTGGACCTCGACCTCATAACGATCCTCGGGGGAAAACAGAACTTTGTTGCCAGACTGAATGGACCGGACATTGGGACCGACAGCTACCACTTCAGCCCAGACTAGGCGCTTAGCCACCTGAGCTGTGGCAGGAATCAGAATGCCTGCTCTTGAGTGGCGCTCGCCATCATTGTTCGGGATTTCCACCAGCACCCTGTCGGTGAGCATCGTTATCGGTAGACGTTCATTGGACGAGATCATCATAATTAACCTAACTCGAGAAGTACTAACATCGCTAACAACCGTATGGTCGAACAGACACTCCGGACCTCAGGAGCTCATCTTTAACCGCTCTGACTGTAATCTCGCCGAAATGAAATACAGACGCTGCCAGAAGAGCATCCGCATGACCAGAAACAGCCCCTTCGACAAAGTGTGAAATCTTTCCTACGCCTCCACTCGCAATCACAGGTATCGACAGTGAATCGGCGACTCGACTCGTCAGCGATAGGTCGAATCCATCTCTTGTACCATCGCGATCCATCGAAGTCAGGAGAATCTCCCCTGCCCCCAAAGACTGCGCCCGAAGGGCCCACTCAATTACATTTATACCGGTTGCAACTCTTCCGCCATGGGTATAGACCTCATAGCCGGATTCGCCAGCACTTTTAGCATCTATTGCCACGACCACACACTGGGAACCGAACTCGAAGGCGATATCACTTACGAGTTTAGGGTTGGCAATTGCCGCGGAATTTATTGACACTTTATCTGCGCCTGAGCGCAGCATCAATCTGGCGTCATCATTTGACCGGATTCCACCCCCAACGGTAAATGGAATAAATACCTTTTGCGCTGTAGCGAGAACGACTTCCGCCATTATTTCCCTGGCATCGGATGAAGCTGTAATGTCCAGAAAAACAAGTTCGTCAGCACCGGACTGATCGTAGAATTCGGCCAGTTCAACCGGATCGCCTGCATCGCGGAGCGATAAGAAATTTACGCCTTTTACGACGCGGCCCTTATCCACATCGAGACAGGGAATTACCCTCACGTTCGGCATAGCTTCACAGCCTCTCCCACATCAAGTCTGCCATCATGGATTGCACGGCCGGAAATTGCTCCGAAAAGTTCGCTGCCGCGGACATTCAGACTCTTGAGGCTAACAAGATCCTCAAGGCTCGACACTCCTCCGGAAGCGATCACGCCAATCCCGTGATCTGCGCCAAACTCCAGAAGAAGCTTCAGGGTCTCAAGGTCGGGGCCTTCCAGTGTACCGTCTCGGCTGATGTCAGTGGCAATCACTGCCGACGCGCCCCGCGCCGCAAGTGCAGGAAGTACCTCGAAGAGATCCTTCCCTGAACGCTCGAGCCAGCCTTTCAGCGCCACTTCGCGTTTACCGTCCAACCTGCGGTAATCCAGACCCACCGCGACACCATCAGAACGTATCGCAGCCACCTGTTCCACCAGTTCCGGGTTATCGATCGCCATAGTCCCAATGATCACCCGAGCCACTCCGGCATCGAAAAGTTCTTCAGCATCTGAAATCGACCTGATTCCGCCGCCAACTTCGACGCTGATGTGAAGAGTTCGGCAAATAACTCTGATAACATCCCGGTTTTGACCGAACCTTGAGCGTGCGGCATCCAGATCGACCAGGTGCAACCATCGCGCTCCGCGAGCCTGAATCGCCTTTGCCGCCTCCAAGGGATCTCCATAGGTGATCTGGCGGTCGAAATCTCCCTGAACCAGCCTTACGCACTGCCCTTCGATTAGATCGATCGCCGGTATGAACTCCATTTATAGCGTCGCCTTTCGTTCGCAGTACTCAAAGAAATTTGAAAGAAGCTTCAACCCTGTGCCTGACGACTTCTCCGGATGAAACTGAGTCCCAAAAATGTTCCCTTTAGAAACTGCGGCACTGAAACCACTACCGTAGTTGCATCTTGCAACTGTGTCATCAGTAATATCAGGGGCGAATGAGTGCACAAAATAAAACCAGGGATCATCAGGAAGACTCTTGAAAAGAAAGCCTCTCTCCCCTTTATTCACATATTCAACCTGATTCCAGGCCATGTTGGGTACCTTCGGTGCCCCATGCAGTCGCCGAACCCACCCATCAAGCAGGCCAAGTCCGGGAGCTTCGGGGGACTCCTCGGAGCCTTTGTAGAGCATTTGCATGCCAACGCAAATTCCCAGCAGGGGAATCTCCAAATCGACGGCCTTCATCACCATAGGCCCAAGTCCACTAGAATTAAGCGCAGCGACGCAGGCACCAAAGGACCCCACTCCGGGCAAGACTATTCCCGTCACACCCGAAAGATCGACTGGCTGATCCACTAGCTCGGCGTCGGCACCTATTCGCACCAGTGCTTTCTGGGCAGAGCCCAAATTTCCAATTCCGTAATCAGTAACGACTATCAACTAGATTCCTAACAACCGCCTCGCTCATTCACGA
>JAJYFX010000349.1 GCA_021785315.1 Actinomycetes bacterium
AATATGTGTCAGGCCAAATTATGGACTAAAGTAATCCTCATTTGATAGGGTGAAAAATATGGCAGGCAATTTATCCAGGCGTTCAACTGCGGAACTGTTATCTCGAGCAATGCAAGTCAAAAAGAAGCAGTTCGGTTCTCGTGTGACCTTCTCACCGAAGGTGTTCATTCCTTTGACTATGCTTTGTCGCGACAGATGCGGCTACTGCACATTTGCCAAACCTCCTGCGCACCTAGGTTCGCCCTATATGCCGATTGATGAAATCGTAGAGATCGCGACCCAGGGCGAGGCTTATGGATGCACGGAGGCACTATTCACATTGGGCGAAAAGCCCGAGCAAAGATATGATGCCGCCGATAGCTTTCTTCGCAATCAAGGCTTAGAGACGACGACCGACTATCTTTACCTTGCCGCGAAGGCGGTGGTAGATAATTCCGGTCTAATCCCTCACATTAATGCGGGAGCTCTCTCCTTCGATGAATTTTCACTGCTGAAGCAAGTCTCGGCTTCCCAGGGAATGATGCTCGAGTCGCTCAATCCTGCTCTCGAAGCCCATCGCATGGCTCCGGATAAGACCCCCCAGAGAAGAACTGCAGCTCTCATCGATGCTGGAAAGGCCCTTGTGCCTTTTACGACAGGGATCTTGATTGGCATAGGTGAATCTGAATCAGACAGGATAACCGCGTTGGAAACCATAAGCGACATCGCCCAAGAGTATGGCCATGTCCAGGAGGTAATAATCCAGAACTTCCTGCCGAAACTCGGCACGCGAATGCACAACAACCTACCGGCGACTCGAGACGAATTCTTGCGGGCGATCGCTCTGGCACGGCTTATCTTGCCGCCATGGGTGCATGTTCAGGCTCCGCCCAACTTAAGTGACGACGTGCTGGACTTAATCAATGCCGGCGTCGATGACTTGGGAGGAATATCCCCTGTAACGATAGATCACGTGAACCCGGAACGCCCGTGGCCTCAATTGCGAGACCTCGAGAGAAAGCTATCAGCAAACGGAAATCCGTTGGTTCCAAGACTTCCAATATATCCAGAGTTCAATGACGCGAAGTGGATCAGTCAGGAGATGAAATTCCAAGTTACCTCCAATAGCGATTCGCACTACTTTGCAAGGGCAGATTCCTGGACATCGGGAGGAGACTCGGAGCCGCCGGTGTTAGTTGGATCGTTGCCGATGACCAACGAGCCTAAATGGTCGCTAATTGGCGAATTGGCACTCAAATCCGAATCTTCAGAGATAACTGAAATCTGCGATGCTGCGCTGCAAGGCTCCCTTCCTGACGAAGACCAGATCCACAAGCTTTTCACTGCCAGGGGATCTGACCTTAAATACGTGGCTGACACGGCGGACCAACTCAGAAAAAAAATATCAGGAGACACCGTTACCTTCGTTGCCAACAGGAACATCAACTACACCAATATCTGTACCTTCAAGTGCAGGTTCTGCGCTTTCTCCAAAGGCCCGCTTTCACTTAATCTGCGAGGCAATCCGTACCTGCTGGAATTGTCAGAAGTCTCCGACCGCGTCGCCGAAGCAGAGGCGGCTGGCGCCACAGAGGTTTGCCTCCAGGGAGGGATTCATCCTTCGTTTGACGGCGAATATTACCTCCAAATCATCGACGCCGTGAAGAAGGGCTCGGAAAATATCCATATTCACGCGTTTTCTGCGTTGGAGGTCCATGAAGGCGCGCGAAGACTTGGAGTCGATCTTAAGGCCTACCTGATCAGATGCAAGGAAGCCGGCCTCAAGACCCTACCGGGTACCGCTGCGGAAATACTTGATGACAATGTCAGAGATATTTTGTGTCCGGACAAGATCAAAACGGACAGGTGGCTTGAAATTCACCGCACAGCACACGAAGTAGGATTGAGGTCAAATATCACAATCATGTTCGGTTCAGTCGAAGATACTCGTACCTGGGCAAAACACATCGTAGCCACGAGAAATCTCCAGCAGGAGACAAATGGATTCACTGAATTCGTACCTCTGCCGTTTGTCCACATGGCTTCCCCGATCTATTTGCAGAAGAAGGCCAGAAAAGGACCTACTTTCCGGGAGTCCCTCCTCATGCATGCAGTGGCCCGCATCAGCTACCAGCACCTAGTGCCAAATATCCAGGCGAGCTGGGTCAAAATGGGAATAGACGGAGTGCGCCAATTGCTTCAAGCCGGGACAAATGATTTAGGGGGAACGCTTATGGGTGAGAATATCTCAAGAGCCGCAGGTGCCGCCCACGGACAGGAGCTTACCAGGCAGGACTTCGAGTCACTCGTTCGTCCGTTAGGACGCCCTCTCGCCCAACGCACCACTCTCTATCAGCTGGTCTGATTCGAAAAGAAATAAACTCTACAGACATTCGCATTTAAAATACTTTAGTTCTGCGGCCCTAAAAATAGGAGAATTGTGACCGACAAACCATCGAAATCGGAACCAGCAGAGCTGCTGGCAACACAGATTCTTGACCAACTGGAAGTCACCGGCAATCGTGACGTACTGGGTCATTTGATTGCGACGGCCATTACGATTGCCAGCTCCAATTTTGACCGCCTTGACTTGAAGATCGCGTCTGACTCGATACGCGAACTTTCCAACGCGTTTAGAGTCTTCGAACCATATCATCACCAGCGTAAAGTCACTCTGTTCGGCTCTGCCCGCACAAGTCCGTCAGAACCCGCATACGAAGTAGCCAGAGAGGTTGCGCGGCGGCTCGCGCAACAGGGGTGGATGACGATCACCGGTGCGGGACAGGGAATTATGCAGGCCGGCTTGGAAGGGGCCGGACCTGAAATGAGCTTCGGCGTAAATATCAAACTTCCACACGAGCAGACGGCCAACCAGATCATCGCGAACGATCCGAAGCTCGTAAAGATGAAGTATTTCTTTACCCGTAAGGTAATGCTGATAAAAGAATCTGATGCATTCGTTGTAATGCCCGGCGGGTTCGGGACATTAGATGAGGCTTTTGAACTTCTGACGCTGATACAAACCGGCAAAGCTCAGCCGGCTCCAGTCGTGCTTCTCGACGCGGAAGGCGGAACCTACTGGAAGGAATGGGAACGGTTCATCAATCAAGAGGTCATTTCCCACGGATATGTCTCGTCTCCGGATAAGTCGATATATCTCATTACCCATAGCGTCGATGCCGCGATCAATGAGATCGTCGGGTTCTATCGCAACTTTCACAGCCTCCGCTTTGTTGGAAATCGCCTGATCGTTAGAATCAATTACCGAGCTAGCGACG
>JAJYFX010000350.1 GCA_021785315.1 Actinomycetes bacterium
CGTTGTCGGCAGTGTTCAACTCGGGATTGCAAGAGAGGCTCCGAGGCCTATGAAATTGGAGTTATCCCAGCCCTTAGGGCACGTTGTCGAGCTATCGAGACTTAATTCGCTGTACGGGTCTTTTGAGCAGAAGAGATTCATGCGGCACGGCTGATCTCCTGCAAAGGTGCCGGCAGATGCGTCGTGTTGGTCTTGGTGCAGCGCTAGCCCCACCTTTTCCTGAGATGGCGTCAGCTGGACCGGTGCTTGCCCTACGCAGGTCATGGAGCAGCCTAGGAAATGTATTCTGAGGGTTGCAAATCAGTGGGAAGTTATGAGTGCCTCCTAATGGGACTAGGTCACGACTAACATGGTGGAGGTACTTAGTTCAGAAATTACGTCTGACTAGGGGAAGATTTTTGTCTAAGTATCGGATCCGCCCCCGATGCCGGCATGATATGCAAGATCGGGGAATACGGGCTTACAGTACGAAGTTAAAAGAAGCGGGATCTAAAAGCCACTCCGCCGACGACTCTCGGATGAAAGCGATCTAGATGCAGCGATTAGCGATTATTTCATACCACACCTCGCCATTGGTTCAGCCTGGGACCGGTGAAGGCGGCGGGATGAATGTCTATGTTAAGCAGCTTGCGAGTGCTTTGGCCCGGCTTGGTATTTGCTGCGATGTCTATACGAGGGCGTATTCTCCAACTTTGCCGGCTTGTGTAACGGTTGAGCCCGGCTTCGTTCTGCATCATCTGCCTGCAGGTCCTCTGAGCGAAGTGACTAAACCGGATCTTCTCAAGCATGTGAGTGAGTTCACAGATAACGTCCTTGAAAGAATCCACATGAACCCCGGACAGTTGCCGGATGCGATTCACGCCAATTATTGGCTCTCGGGAATTGTTGGCCATGCGCTCAAGCACGCACTTGAAGTTCCTCTAATCACCACATTTCATACGCTTGAAAAGGTCAAGGCGAAGGACAGGGCAGTTCCAGACGACGATATTTCGGAGAACCTCAGAATGGAAGAGGAGTCCCGGATCATCTACTGTTCCGACCAGGTGCTAGCCTCCTGCGAGGTCGAGGCGGATGAGATATCCACTCTTTACGATCTCGATCGATCGAGAATTTCAATTGTTCCCCTGGGTGTGGACCACGCCTTTTTCAGCCCCGGGGACCGTGACATGGCCAGGAGGGCAATTGGACTGCCAACCCGCGGGAAGATGGTGCTTTTTGTTGGTCGGATTCAGCCCCTCAAAGGTGCTGATGTAGCCATTCGTTCGTTTGCCAGAATTGCATCAAGGGTTCCGGATGCCTTTCTTGCGATGGTCGGGGGACCGTCGGGTCCTTTTGGGACCGACGAGATTCTGAAAATTAAAAGCATTGTTGCGAGAGAACGCCTCAACGAAAAGGTCTATTTTTTTGATCCGCAGCCCCATGAAGTACTTTCGAGTTTTTACAGAGCTGCCAATGTCTGTCTGGTCCCATCACGCACTGAATCTTTTGGGCTGGTGGCCTTAGAGGCGGCAGCGTGCGGCGTTCCCGTCGTTGCTTCGAATGTAGGGGGATTGAAAACCCTCGTCGTCCATGGATCCAGCGGATATTTGGTTGCAGACCGTACAGCGGGTGAATTCGCACGGTATCTCGTAAAAGTTCTGGAGGACCCATCGCTGGCCAGACCGCTCCAGGTTGCTGCAAGCTCATTGTCCACCAGTTACCGCTGGCGGGATTCGGCACTTCGCCTCCAGCAAGTGCTCCTGGGACTGACGGCAAAAGAGCTTCTCGAGTGCGGTTGAGAAAATCAAGTCCTTTTGGCAGCTCCTTTTTTGCTTGAATACTCAAATATATGCGGCGCAGCTGTTGGTGTAGAAGATTCTCTTCAATGATCTGAATTGGACCGGCGAAGATCAACTCCGATGACCGTTCCCGGGCAGTCTGTCGGAAATAAGGGGAAGAATTTTCGATTTATCAAATTTCTACTTGACTCATCGCATTTGTCTGGCGTAACTTTGCTGTGTTGGTTCTGGCGATGTTCTAGAACATTCGGGTCGGGGAAGCAGAAAATTCTAGAACGCCAGAGCCAATATCCAGTTATCGAGTCCGATTGAGTCAAAGACGTTCGAGAGACAATATCAGGGTACTATTTATGACGTGCTCGAACTCATGATAATCGGCGGCGGGAAAATGGGTCAGGCCTTGGCCCGCGGGATTCTTTCGGCGAACGCGGTCAATCCTGAGTCCCTTGGTATCGTAGAGGTCTTTGAACCGCTGAGACTGCAACTTGCAAAGGAGTTCGCGGGGAGCCAGATTCTGGCGTCGCCGCAAGCTTCACGGTCAACCATTATCGCAGTGAAGCCGGACAGCGTCGAAAAACTGGCAGGCTCGTTGGGGAGCGATCACAAGCGCAGGGTCCTCTCGATCGCTGCCGGGGTGTCTACGGCAGCCCTTGAAGTTTGGCTCGGCGGAAGACCATCGGTGATTCGCGCAATGCCGAATACTCCTGCGATGCTCGGTCTGGGAATGACAGCCTTGTGCAGCGGGCGATACGTAAGCGCCGAAGATATCCAATGGGCAAAGACGCTCATGACGGCCGTTGGAAAAGTTGTAGTGGTCAAAGAGGCGCAGATCGATGCAATAACCGCGATTTCCGGTTCCGGGCCAGCATATGTCTTTCTGGTGGCTGAGGCAATGATAGAGGCCGCTGTCAGCGAAGGGCTTGGCTGGGACCTTGCCAGGGAACTGGTGACTCAGACTATTTACGGTTCGGGAGCGATGCTCGCAGAGGGCTCGCAATCACCAACGGTTTTGCGACAAAATGTCACGTCGCCCGGGGGCACCACTGCCGCAGGAGTCGGCGCGCTTGAGGAGGCGGCTCTGAGGGCGGCATTTGCGCGCGCAATCGTCAAAGCGAAGGAACGCTCAGCCGAAATCACAGCTGAACTTTTCAAACACTAGAAGATCGTTCCAACGGCTTCCGGCGACAGTGCCGGACATTTTCGGCCCATGGTTAACCAAGCTGCCTCGGCAGGCGGGTTCGTGTGATGTGCCGCGGCGAAGCGGATGCACGGGGTCATATGTGACCCTGCGCGCTAAACGATTTCCCAGCCCGGTCTAGCGTATTTTTAGAGTACCGTTTTGCCGAGCTGTCGAGGCACACCCATAACCAAGCTGACGCGGTATTTCGGGGCGCCATGGCACCCGGATGCTGAGCAATATGCCTTTGTCGCCGAGCTGGTTAATGCGCGCAGCGGCAGCTGGAGCCAATGCGCCGGAC
>JAJYFX010000351.1 GCA_021785315.1 Actinomycetes bacterium
CAAGGCTGTTGATGAAGTATTTGATCTACGACCGCTGGCTATCATCCAGGAACTCGATCTCAGGCGTCCTATCTACCGCAGGACAGCCGCATACGGGCATTTCGGTAGAACCGAAAAGGGCTTTGCCTGGGAAGAGACTTCCAAGCTGGCAGATTTCAAACAAGCACTGGGGTTGTAACTGGAGTTTGAGTTAGGAACGGACAAGGTAGTGTCAGTTCAGGATGATCTGTCGGTCCCGTTGTCGACGACGGAGGTGCTCATTGACTCTGTCGGACTGTCCAGGGTATTTACGTACAGCGTCCCCAAGCGTTATGAGAACAAAATCGGCATCGGCAGCTATGTGTCGATCCCCCTTGGCAATTCACGGGCGAGGGGCTGGGTTGTAGGGCTCGGCCAACTGTCCGGCGGTGCACTGGAGAGCCTGGGGTTCGATGTTCTTCCGATATCAAGGTTGCTCGGGGGTGGTCCGTCACCCGACGTGATTGCCTTGTGCAAATGGGCGGCTTGGCGGTTCATCGGGTCACCGGTGAATTTTCTTACTCACGCAAGCTCGAAGAAGCGGATTCCATCTCGTCCGGGAGGCGCGCTGGAATACGAGCACTGCGATTTGCAGTTTAGAACAGGCCGCGGAGAGTCGCTGGTAGTCAGAATTCCCCCGGCCTACTCTCGCGCGGACTGGATTGCAGGCTATCTGGGAGATCCAAGTCGACTCGCTGGGCAGACGATAGTCGTTTGCCCGACGCAAACCGTGGTGGAGCAATTGTCACGGTCCCTTCAGACTCGCGGTTTCCAGGTAGCTCTGTTCCCTGACGAATTCGGGAAAGCATTAGCAGGTGCGCAGATAGTCATAGGCGCAAGGAACGCCGTGTTTGCGTCGGTGGCGTCGCTGTCTCAGATAATTATCGTGGATGCTGACGATCCCTCACACGTTGAGAGTTCGAGGCCAATTTGGGCGAGCCACCAGGTTGCTCGCGCGCGGGTTAGTCGAGGCCAGACTGCCGTGATGCTTTCATCAGCGCCGACAGTTGAGATGATGTTTGAGGCCAGAACTAGGGCTCTTGCCCGGCCGCAGGAACGGTCAGGCTGGCCGAAGGTTTTGGTTAAGGACCTTTCGGAAATATCAGGTTCGAATTCGCTGATCTCCACGGATCTGATATCGCAAATCCGCAACAGGCTGAATTTGGGCGTCAAGCAGCCAGTCATGACGCCGGAAGGTCTCATCGACTATGACGGTGTGATTCTTTTGTACAACCGCCTGGGTGGAGCCAGGGCCTTGATCTGTTCGAAGTGTAATGAAGTTGTTTCGTGCGTCGTGTGTTCGGCGACATTGATGCAGGCCGGACCAGGCCACCTGCGAGAATTTTCTGGGGACAGACGCGGGATAAGCCGGAATTCGAGGCCGCGGCTCGAGGTTACCGGTCTGAGGTGCCCGCGATGTCACCAGGAATATCCGTCGATCTGCACCAAGTGCATGTCAGGATCTCTGAGGGTGGCCACTTTTGGTATCGCTCGCTTCCGGACGCTATTGGAGGCCGCGATCGGCACAACGGTAAGTGAGGTAGATGCCTCCAGCGACATTGATCCGTCAAATCTGGGTCTTGTCGTCGTGGGCACCGAGGCAATATTTTCACGTTTCAACTCAGCAAAGATGGTGGTGATCGCTGACTTTGACCAGTACCTATATGCCCCTGGGCTTGATGCCAGCGAAGTAGCTTTGTCGATTTTGTCGCGAGTAGCAAAGC
The DNA here is from genome assembly GCA_021785315.1 of Actinomycetes bacterium. Next base: position 1,743 of record JAJYFX010000351.1, read on the forward strand.
TTTTGCCTCCGAGGTCAATTGCTACCAGGCATGTTCCGCTCTACATCCAAACCAGGGATGTTAAAAGCGTTATTGTCAGGTCCGCCATTGAGGGAGATCCGCGCCTCGCGACAACCGAAGAAGCTGAGCTTCGAAAGCGTCTCCGACTCCCGCCATTTGGCGCAGTGATCCGCGTTTTTGGGCCCAAGGCAGGGGGATGGATCGAAAAATCGGGTATTGGCTTCGCTGAATCCGTGGAGGTGATTCCTGCCGGAGACGGATCGTTCGATCTGAGGTGCGATTCTAAGGTTATGCTCTTGGATCTAATTTCCGAGTGCAGGTCAAAAGTACCTGCAAGCGGGGTGCGCTTCCTGTCCGACCCCGTCTAGACGCCAATCGGGTTATTGACCGGAAAGCCGACGTAGCTCTTTACTCGATCGGATACCTCTGCCAAGCTGGACTGAAGGCTTTCAAGCTGGGACTGGGGTAGGGATGACCATGGGTTGGAGTTGTTATCGGTTTGCAATTCGATCTGGTGCTTAACGGTCTGACCCAAATCGGTGAGAATGGGATTCTGAGCTGAGCTGTAGGTTGAAAGTATGCCGTTCGACATGAGGCGCTCGAAGCCGTCATTCCATGCCTCCTCCGGCCAGCCTCGTAGCGGAAAAATGACATCGTGAGTTACAGCTCCGGTAGCTATTTGAAGCAAATGCGACTGTACTCCGTCGATCCCATAGGCGTTCAATGCGGCATTGTGGGAATCTCCGCGGTGTTCCCGAAGCAGCGTTGATGCGCCGAATAACATCAGTTCGCTGGAGTCTCCCCAGTCCAAATTCAAATGCGCAGCATACAGCGCTCGTCCGCTTATTGGAAGAGTATGTGCGATCTCAAGAAGCTGGGAGGCCAGAATCCGGAGTTCCTTTTCGTACGACCTAAATCTAAGGGCGCCACTGAGTGCTTCAACGGCAAGCTCATGTCTTGCGTTGAGTATCACGTCCGGCTTTGCCAGTGCCCACGCATCTGGAATGGCCCTTTGGACCAGTTCGGGTGCGAAGTGATAAAAAAGCGCCTCGACCACTTCTTTGCTCGGCGTTCCCAATGCTGCGGACCGGGAGGCGAAATAACTCATCCAGCCGCCCTTTAGTCCAATCTGGCGATAGTGGTGTGTGGCTTGGGGATGGAAATAGACGACAGAGTGGATTGGCTCATAGAGACGCCACATTGATCTGCTGATATGTTCTTCCACGTATTGCCCGCCTTTATGAACAGGTTTCTTGTGACTGGAAACCGTGCAAAATAGAGTTTACTTATTCTCGGAAAGCTCCGCCAAAACTATCGCGCTGTGGACAAGTCTTGGTCAGCATGTCACTTTGTCGCGGCTTTCCTTGGTGGAGGTAGTTCATAGAGCTGCTTATGCAATGTTAAAATCATCTTTTCGCCTATGATGATGATGTGGCAACTTTTCAAATCAGGACTTACGGGGACCCTGTCTTGCGGCAGGCTACAACTAACGTGGAGAATATCGACG
>JAJYFX010000352.1 GCA_021785315.1 Actinomycetes bacterium
CGGCAGTTGAACTTGGATTATGTGACGCGGGGATAGTGCCGGCGTCGATAGCTGAGAGTCAGGGGCTGGGATTCGTTTCGGTTGGAGAACACCAATCATCCCTGGTGTTTTCAAAGGATGGATATGCTCTGGCATCTGAGCAAGGGATTCTGGATCTGGCGAACTCTGCGTCATTTTCAAAGGAAGTGGCGGTCATGGGCGGGTACCAGCTGGTCGGCTGACCCGAATCTAATTATTTTGGAGCGATTTTATGCTTTACGTTAAGCGTGTTCGCGGTCTCTTACCCGCACTGGTCCTAATTTCGGGGCTCGTTTCGAGTTGCGGAAGCTCGGCTGGCAGCTCATCGGCTGTCGGTACGCCTGCTGGCAGCAACAGCACAGTTAACTTATCCTATGCGGGATCACTTGAGGCAACGATGAACAACGTAATAGGACCAGCCTTTTCCAAGAGTTCGGGTTTTAAACTGAACGGATATCCTGGAGGCTCGGTTGCCCTTGCGAACCAGATCAAAGAAAAGCTTCGCCTTGCCGATGTTTTTCTTTCGGCATCGCCGTCGGTTAACAACATGCTGTCGGGCAGTGCAAACGGAGACCTTATTTCTTGGTATGCGAATCTTGCCTCATCGCCCTTGGTCATTGGATACAACCCGAAGTCAAAGTATGCATCCGAGCTCAACAGTGGAGACTGGTATAAAGTAATGAGCCAGAGCGGATTTCGGCTCGGAAGGACGGATCCGAAGCTGGATCCAAAGGGCACTCTGACCGAGACTCTCGTGAAAGATGAGGCAGCCAAAATTGGAGACCCGTCTCTGTTCGCCCAACTTTTAGGATCGCCGGAAAATACGGCTCAGATATTTCCCGAAGAAACGCTGGTTGGACGGCTAGAGTCCGGGCAACTTGATGCGGGATTTTTTTACGAGAATGAGGCCAAAATGGCGAAGATCCCATTTATCGAAACTGGCATTTCCGTTGGGGCAAACTTCACCATATCAATCTTAAATGGTGCCAGGAATCTAAGTGGGGCAATTGCATTCGTCAATTATCTATATTCATCGCAAGGGCAGCAGCTTCTGAATTCGGTGGGACTGCAGCCGGCGAAACCAACTGTACACGGCACCGGAGTGCAAAACGGTGTCAAGTTGTAGCTCTATTGGAGGCGCAGTAAATTCTCCGCACTCGCGTGTGTGGCAGCCCTTTTCTTTGGACAGAATAGGGCAATTTGCCTTGCAGCTTAGTGTTGTGCCGAAATCTAGCAGGTTTGCTACGACTGGAAAATGGGGTAGCAGAATTGTCTAAAGGCAGTGTAAAGCCCAGGAAAGACAGCGGCATTTTTGGGGGATGGCTGGTGATCTACCTGGCGATTCCATTTGCCGGACTGGTTGTGTATGTTGGGTACCACGGAATCGGAAGCGCTCCGGGGATAATTTCCGCGACATATATATCGGCAGCTACCGCGACCATTACAACCTTGACACTGGTCGTTTTCGGCGTGCCTCTTGCAAGCCACTTGGCCCATACGAACACTGTTTTCACGCGGGTTGCAAAGGTGATAATTCGTCTACCGCTCGGGATTCCACCTCTGGTCTCGGGAATTATGTTGCTTATAGCCTTCGGCCCCTATTCGACCATCGGAAGGTTTTTTGGTGGAAGGCTCGTGAGTTCGATGGCCGCCATCGTACTCGCGCAATTATTTGTCGAGATGCCATTCGTCGTCGAGGGTTCGCGTGCAGCGTTTTCCGTGCTTTCGCCAGAGGTATTTGAGGTGTCGTTTCTGTTGGGCATTCCAAACTGGCGCAGAATCGCGGGAATCGAGCTTCCTTTGGCAATCAAGTCGGTTCGGACCGCCGTGATGATGGGATGGCTGCGGGCTTTTGGCGAATTTGGTGCCACTGTGCTGGTCGCGTACCACCCGACATCCTTGCCGGTGATGATCTTTGCGCAATTTTCAGGGTCCGGTCTGACGACGGCAATACTTCCAGTGGCAGCAGTTCTGATCGTTTCGTTTCTTGCAGTGGCCGTCATTGGCAAGATATTCGTACCGTCAAAGCTGGTGCTAGGCATCAGAAATCCCAGCGGGAGGGGCGGAGAGATCCAACCGCTAGAGGCGCCTCCGGCCAAGAGCAGCAGCGATCATATAGAATTCGGCGTGAAGGGGCATGTAGGCGGATTTGCGATGGATGTGGACGTTGCCACGGATGGCCGGTCGCTTGCGATAACTGGCCCATCCGGCGCTGGCAAATCGATGACCCTTCGCAGCATTGCCGGACTCGCTCCGTCACTGGTTGGACGACTTGATTTGGGTGGTGTGGAATCTCCGCGGGTGGCTTATGTTCCTCAGGGTCAAGGCCTTTTCGACCACCTCAACGTTTACGCGCAAATGGCAGCTTCTGTGCGATGGGCTGGCGGCATAAAGGAAGTGGCTGAGATTGAGAGAAGGATCTTCGTGGTGGCAAACCAGGTTGGAATCGTATCGCTTCTCGATCGAAGAATCTCGACCCTTTCCGGGGGACAGCGGCAGCGCGTCGCTCTTGCTCGCTCTATTGCAGCAAACCCTGATCTGCTGATACTCGACGAGCCGTTTAGCGCTTTAGACCGGTTTGAGAGAGACCGGCAAATAAGGTTTGTCCGCAATTTGGTAATGGAACTGAACCTTTACCTCATTGTCGTGACACATGACATTACCGAGGCGGCATATCTGTCTGAGTCATTGGCGATTATTGACGATGGGCTGGTAATTGCCAATGGTTCTGTCGGTGATTTGATGAAGAATCCAGGAAGCGTGGAAGTAGCTCAGATCATGGGCTATGAGAATATCTTGGGCGTGACGGAAAATACACGGGGATTGTCCGAGGCAGTGAGCGATCTAACTGCACTGAACGGGGCGGGACTTGCGGTCGCATTCAAGAGCTTCGGTCATCGGGTAATCGAATCGAAGATCCTTTCAGCAAGGGGCGAATCGAGCTTTCAATTTGAATTCAAAGATGCGGGAGTAACCCTCCACGCACACTGCGTCGTAAGCGACTGCATCAATCTGGGAACCCATCGTGTGGCAATATTCAGTGCGGGCAACTCGAGGATCGAGCTTGACGTGACTGAGTCCTTTGGGGATCTTGCGGCAGGCGATTTCATTGAGATGCATGTGGAACTCGACCACAGAAGTACTTCGGTGCTGCGCGCGAGCCGGACCACGATCTGACAAATGGCAATCCGCGTACGCGGAGATGCTTTGAAATTATGACACGCG
>JAJYFX010000353.1 GCA_021785315.1 Actinomycetes bacterium
TCGCACATCTCGAGGTTGAAGGCCGGAGTTGCCTTGACCCATGTGTCATGCAGCCAAAATTCGACGAAGCCGTGGAAGATGAAAAGGCCGGATCCCAGCTGGGCAAGCAGCTTCTCGCTGGCCAGGTGATTGCGCACATCCGCAAAGCCAAGACGGGCCGGGATCCCAGCCGCACGCGATAGCGCCGCGAGAAGCACGGCCTTCGGAATGCAATACGCCGCTTTGCGCCTAAGCACGTCACTGGCTTTATAGTCAATGGGAACGTTAGTTATGGAGTACGGATCGTATCGAATCCCATCGCGCACAGCCAAAAATAGCTTGACAGCTCGTTCTTCATCCGAGCTACACCCTTGAATGGCTTCTTTAGCGTGAGAAAGAACGGCTGGGTTGTCGGAGTCTATAAACCAGGTTGGAGAGAGATACTGACCAAACTCTTCGGAGTTTTCCATGATGACAGTCTATTCCAAAGCTCCTAAAGGTGCCAAAGTGTGTTTAACGCTAGATTAAGCGTTTTCTAGGGATCGCTTGTACCGGATCGGTCAACCTATGCCGATCTGTGAATTTTGCATACCTTGCGCCGACTGCTCAGTGAATGAGAACCTTCAGCGTGTCATGCTCGGCGGCATGCCCGAATGTTTCATAGGCGTCGAGAATCTCGTCGAAAGAAAACGTATGGGTGACAAACTTCTCAACCGGCAATTTATGCTCAGCCACCAGCTTCAACAGCATCCCGAGAGTATTTGTACTCACGAGACCCATCGAAATGTTGATGTTGGCAATCCAGAGCTCGTTCAACGCCAGCTCGACTGACTTTCCGTGCACGCCAATGTTCGCAACATTGCCACCTGGTCGTACAATTTGCGTGGCCATGGTAAAGGTGGCAGGTATGCCGACTGCCTCAATTGCAACGTCGACTCCTTGGCCATCGGTCAAGGCTATGACCTTCTCCTTCCAATCTGCACCACCGGAGTTCACAGTATCCGTCGCACCAAAGTCCTTGGCCCGGGCAAGACGGGCATCATCAAGGTCAACGGCGATCACCTTGGACGGGCCATATAAACGAGACGTCATTACGGCGGAAAGTCCTACCGGCCCTGACCCGATAACTGCGACAACATCGCCCGGCTTTACGTGTCCGTACTGTATGCCAATCTCGAATCCAGTCGGAAGAATATCTGACAGCAGGATCGCTTCAGCGTCGGTCATCCCAGGTGGGACCTTGTAGGCGGAGTTCTCCGCAAAAGGAACACGGACATATTCAGCTTGGGTACCATCGATCATGTACCCGAAGATCCAACCAATTCCTGGAGTCCCCTCAGGGTCCAGGCAATGACTGTAGAGCCCCTGCTTGCAGTTTGAGCATCTTCCACATGAGCTGACACAGGAAAGTATCACTTGGTCTCCAACCGCGAGGTTGGTAACACCGGATCCAATCTCAGTGATTACCCCAACGCCTTCATGACCAAGAACGCGCCCAGCCTCTACTTCAGGTACGTCGCCTTTTAGGATATGCAAATCAGTTCCACAAATTGTCGTAGCCTTCATTTTCACAATTACATCGGTTGGCTGCTTGATCTCCGGGTTTGGAACGTCTTGCCAGCTCTTCTGGTTGGGTCCGTGGTACACAAGTGCTTTCATAAAGCATCTCCTCGCTTGTAGCAAACGCTTAACCCGCTAACTCAAACCTAGAACCACTGCTTGCCCAATGCAATGCACCATCACACACCGTGGTCGCTAGTTTTTCGGATTTCCAGCGGCGCTTGGCATGTCCGAGAGGTTCGATTTCTAGTCGAAATCGAGCTGTCCCAGCCCCTTCAACTCCGCTCCCGCACTGAGAAGCCATGCCTCATAAGGACATGCGCTTGGCAGGGAATGCCGTGAGACACGAAGCTGCAACTATTCATCAAATCGTCGGCGCCTCTCGGCTTTTCGCATGGAGGCTTTTCGCTTTTCGTCAAGGCGGTTCTGAGTTGAACCCCAGGTCGGCATGGTTGGCCGGCGGCGAGGAGGTATATGGGCAGCCATTTCCAGTTTATCAGCAAGATTTTGCATCGCCATTTTGCGATTCTGGCTTTGGGAGCGCTGCGAGGATGAAACGACTCTGAGTTCGGTTCCAAAGCGGGCAATGATCCGCTCAATTACCCTCTCCGGACCAGACAATTGCGTTAGGTCACAGATCAGTTCTGCCTTGGTATCGGATGTATTTACGTGCTGGCCTCCCGGACCTGAACTTCGCGAGAAACGCCAAGATAGTGCCGAAGACGGTATCGTTATTCGGGCGTTCGATGGCGACAATTAAAACACTCCTCTTTGGATACTCGCTGAAAATTTCCCCGCTTTTTATATGCAAATTTCGAAAGAATCTGCCCAGCTGATCTCGATCGGGTCTATTAAATTTTAACGGGATGCAATTCCTTTGGGTCGAAGCCCTCCCAACACAGTCTTGCGCGGTCACATGCCTTCACGGGATGGAGCTAGTTTAAACCGCCATGGCGCCACCCCGTTTGTTGTCGCTTTCTTCAGGAGACAGGTACGATACTGACAATGAATATCGGAGCGTATATTTGGACCTTCCAGTCTTCATTGGCGCAACCGTTTTGTATTAAAGAGCAGTATTCCTTCGCAAATGATGACCCTTGCGCCCTAATTCATGAGTTCTTAGCGCATGCTGATAAAGTTTCACAATGCCACCTGCTTCGCAAGCAGAATCGGACCTGCCCTGAAGCGGAAAATAGGGACAAAGCACTGCGGCAACGATAAATCTTGGCGAGCATATATTCTTTTTAGCAACCATGGCTTTGCCCGCAGAACTGATCTTGCACTGATCTACAAGGAACTCAATTGAAACTCCAGAGACGTCGTCTTGGCGTTACCATTCGCAAGCTTCAAATAGCGCTCGGGGCCCTGTGGATATTGGACGGTGCTCTGCAACTGCAACCCTATATGTTCCAAAAAGGCTCAAATGGATTCCTTGGGCCCATATCCCAAAACACGATGGGGCCTCCAAATCCACTTACTAACTTCATAAGCTACGCCGTTCGTATTTTGGTGGCGCACCAGACTGTTGCGACTGTGGGCATTGCTCTGGTACAAATCGGAATTGGAACGCTGTTGATTTGGCCGAGATACCTAAAAGCCGGCCTTGTCATTTCATCGGCTTGGGCGTTAGCGGTTTGGGTAGTCGGAGAGGGTGTTGGCCAACTCATATTTCCGCAATCGTCCATGCT
>JAJYFX010000354.1:0-1439 GCA_021785315.1 Actinomycetes bacterium
ATCGATTCCAAGTCGAATATCGTTGCCGTCAACCGGTCTGCGAGCCGTTCGGGATGGCACGTAGACGAAAACATACCGCGTTCCTACGTCGAGATCGCCACGCACATTCTCGGAGCTAAAGGGGCGGAAAGAATAGCAAGCGGGATTCGCGACGTTTTAGCGAGAAAAATCGACCGCTTCAGCGTCGATGTAAACGCAGCCAAGGAAGACAGGGCAAGGTGGCTGCATGTTGACGTTGTTCTCAATGTTCTGGCGAACGAGGAAACCGGAGTAGTCATCTCCCACACCGATGTTACCGAGAGGGTTTTAGGAGCCCAAAGGCTGTCCTGGGTTGCCGATCACGATGCACTCACGGGCCTGCCAAACCGGCACCTTTTGATCAGCGAGCTCAGGGACGCCATATCAAACTGCGGGCCTGAGAGTCCTTTGGGGCTGATCTTTTTAGATCTCGACGGCTTCAGGAGAGTCAACGATACTCTTGGCCATGAGGCTGGAGACGAGCTCCTGACTGAGGTGGCAATGCGGCTTTCGTTCTCATCTCACAGGAATGAGCTGGTAGCGAGGCTTGGCGGGGACGAATTCGTCATTCTTGTTCCCGATGCTTCGATAAGTCTGATAAATGGCATTGCGGCAAATATCATTGACGCAATTTCGGAGCCGTATACGTCGATCTCATCGCAAATTTCGCTGGCAATCGCCCAAGGCGTTGCCATCACCAGCGACAAGTCATTCCCAGCTGCTGATCTCCTACGCCAGGCCGATACCGCGATGTATAGGGCTAAAGAGCAGGGCCGCAACAAGGTCGTATTTTTCGACGAGGAAATGGCAACGCAGCTGGCCACCCGTCTAGAACTGGAAAGCGCACTCAAAGTTGCGATTACCTCCGACCAGCTAACCCAGGTTTACCAACCAATCGTTGAAATAGAGACCGGCAAGGTCGTTGGGTTCGAAGCACTGCTGCGCTGGAACCACATGACGCGCGGACCGATTCGCCCCTATGAAGTGATTCAGCTTGCAGAAGAGGCAGGGATCATGCCTTCTCTGGGCAAATGGGTGCTGCGCAGGGCGGCTCGGCAAGTTCGCGAGTGGCTGAACCAGGGGATCAGGATTCCAATCAGCGTCAACGTTTCGGTGAACCAGCTCGTGGGCAGCTTTCTGGATGAGGTTTCCTCCACGGTCGAGGAGTTCGCCATCGAGCCGGCTCTTCTCCATCTCGAGGTAACCGAGTCCGCTGTCATGGCGGATCCCAAACTGAGCACAAGCACGCTGCAGGAGCTCTCCGATATGGGCTTTTCAATCATGATGGACGATTTTGGCACCGGTCAGTCGACGCTCGCAGCCCTCAAGGGTCTCCCTGTCGACGCCGTGAAGCTTGACCAGTCATTTGTATCGGGACTTGATGCAAGCGAAGGACCTGACGCCCAGATCGTCGACGCAGT
>JAJYFX010000354.1:1449-3226 GCA_021785315.1 Actinomycetes bacterium
GGCTAAATGTAATCGCCGAAGGCGTAGAGACCGGATTCCAAGCCAGCAGTCTTAGCGCTTCCGGTTGTAGGTACGCGCAAGGCTATCACTTCCTTTACCCGAGTTCCGCGGAGCAGGCTTTGGCTTACGCGCGCCAAAAGGGTGTGGCCTCCTGGAAGCAGCCATCGAAGTCTTAGACTCCTTTGTCGCCCTGTACGGGTACTAGGTGAAGTTCCAAGGAATCGATGCCGTTATCATTTCTGGTGTGATGTGTGAAGTTGAACCCACTTATTTTGCTGCCGCGGAGAATCCGGTCGACCCGTCTTTTTTAGTGGGCACTTCGCGAAGCGGGAATCGCAATGTTGGCGGAAGTGACATTGGCGGAGAGTCCAGATGGCATCGTTAGCGATAGCGGCTTGTCAGATAAATCCAGTCGTTGGCGACGTTGAGACCAATGTAGACACCATTTACCGACTGGTTGAGCTGGCTAAAACGGCCGGATCCTCGCTGGTTGTCTTTCCCGAGCTGGCAGTGTCAGGTTATCCGCCAGAGGATCTGCTGGCAAAGCCGAGCTATATCCGCAAGTGCGAAATCGAACTTCAGCGGCTTGCCGCGCAGGTATATGGAATCACAGCTGTGGTCGGAACGGTAGAGTCGGATGGTGCGCTTTTCAACTCGGCTGCGGTGATCGACAATGGCCGGATCGTCAGATATGTGCGCAAGGAGATTCTTCCCAACTATCTCGTTTTTGACGAAAAGCGCTACTTCACTCCTGGAACCGGTCCTTCGATAGTCTTCGAGAAGAATGGCGTCAAATTCGGGGTATCGATTTGCGAAGATGCGTGGTTTGCCGGGGGACCAATCGACAAGCTCGCTCGCCAAGGCGCCCAAGTGCTAATTAATATCAATGCCTCGCCGTATTCGATTGGCAAGCGCCAGGACCGGGCGGCAATGCTCGAAGCCCGAGCCAAGTCCAACGGCGTCTCGATTCTCTACTTGAATCAGGTCGGAGGTCAGGACGAGCTGGTATTCGACGGAGCGTCCATGGCCTACTCTCCGAACGGCGACCTTGTGGCGTTGGCTGAGTCCTTTGTCGAGGAGATCCTCTATATAAAGATGGAGAGCTCCGATTCTGCTCTGCGCGAAATGTCCCCCTCGAACTCATCGGAAGGGTCCAGTGGCGAATTTGTCCGGCTGTCAGCAAGCAATAGCGACGGATTTGTCGAAGCATTGGTGCGCGTTGGTGAATTCGTGCCTTTCGGCACCCAATCCGGGCCGCCCGATCCTAGGGATTCTGCGAGATCTTTCGCTCCTAAGTCCTGGGTCAAAAAGCCCTTCGCGGCATTGAGCGAATCGATTCAAGACTCCATGGCGCTTGAGACGTACCAGGCTCTCCAGTTGGGCACCAGGGATTATGTTAGAAAGAACGGTTTTGGGGCGGTGGTTCTGGGTCTTTCCGGAGGAATTGACTCTGCGCTAGTTGCAACGATTGCCAGCGATGCTCTGGGTCCGGATAAGGTCCACTGCATTGCAATGCCCTCGAGATACTCTTCGCAAGGGTCGGTCGTCGATGCCAAGCAAATAGCGGCCAATCTCGGCGTGGAACTTCTGGTGCTGGCAATCGAGAAGGTTCACCAGGCGTACCTCGACACTTCTTCGGAAGTTCTAGGGCAGAATTTCTCGGGCATCACCGAAGAGAACATGCAGTCTAGAATCAGGGGAGTCTTTCTGATGGCGCTGTCCAATCAGAGAGGTTGGCTGGTACTGACAACCGGCAATAAATCGGAGTTGGCGACCG
>JAJYFX010000355.1 GCA_021785315.1 Actinomycetes bacterium
GCGTATGAGGGTGCACTCGATTATCCCAGTCCCGAGCAACTCTACGAGATTGTGGAGCGCTACCACGTGACAGGAGTCTTTACCGCGCCTACTGCGGTGCGGATGCTGATGCGCTATGGCACAGAGCCGGCCCGCCGCCATAACATCTCATCGTTGACCCGGATAGTTTGCGCTGGCGAGGTTCTGAACATACCCGCGTGGGAATGGCTGCAGCACGATGTGCTTGAAAACAAGGTGCCCGTGATAGACCATATGTGGCAGACCGAGACGGGCGGCCCGGTGTTTGGCAACCCGTTTGGAGTCAATCTGCTTCCGATAAAGCCGGGTTCGTCAGGTGTGCCATTGCCTGGCATGGCTGCCGAGGTGAGGGATCTCGACGGTAGAAAGTGTGAGACGAACGAGAAGGGTATCGTTGTGGTGACGCGCCCGTTTCCAGGGCTTACAGCGACGCTGTGGGGAGACTCCGAGCGATACGGGCGAGACTACTGGGGGCAGATACCTGGTGTTTTCTTCACCGGCGACGCAGCCTCGGTAGATGAGGACGGATACTTTTGGTTCTCTGGGCGTGCTGATGAGATAATCAAGATTGCTGGTCACCGATTGGGGACTATTGAGGTGGAGACCGCTTTTCTGCACCATCCCGCCGTGGCGGAGGCCGGCGTTACCGGCAGGCCCGATGAGCTGCGGGGTGAGGTTATCTCGGCATTCATAGTTCTGCGCGCGGGAAATGATCCGTCTGATGATCTGCGCAAATCGCTTCTCGAAACGGTGCGCAATCAGATCGGGCCTATAGCAGTCGTTGCCGAGATCAATTTCGTGGAAGCTCTGCCGAAGACCCGGTCAGGCAAAATAATGCGTCGTGTGCTCAAGGCGGTCACGCTCGGCAAAGATCCTGGAGACGTGTCAACTATCGAGGATGAGGGCTCGGTAGCCGATGCGCGTGAAGCCTGGGAGAATATGAAGTTGGAAAAGTAGCCGCCTTCGCCGGTAAAAGGCTTTCGAAAGGCTGCAAACACTGGACTGTAGTCTTGGAGATCAGCCCAGCAGATTCCATTGCCTGCATGAGAACTGTCGTAGTTTCAGCTCTGCCTCACTGGGTTGATGGTCTGCGAGACATAGCTTTTCAGAGAGACCGAAGCCGGCCAGGCAGATTGATGGGCTGAAGTTGGACAGTAGCGCGGTCTCCTCGAGAAGCGCCCGCAGGTTTGCCTTAACTTCGCAGGCAAACCTGCGAAGTTCGGTGAACTCAAATTGCTCGGCTGGGCGCTACCCGTCACCGCCTTGTTCGTTTTCCGCCCGATGCTGGTTCTTGATGGCTGCATCGCGAACCGCCGCGGCAACGGCGGGGACCAGATCCGGATTGAAGACGCTTGGAATAATGTAGCTTGGGTTGAGTTCATCGGAGGCAACCACATTAGCCAGTGCCTGTGCCGCCGCCGATTCCAGCTCAGTGGTTACCGAATGAGCTCCGGCGTCAAGAAGTCCGCGGAAGACTCCAGGAAATACCAAGACGTTATTAATCTGATTTGGTTCGTCGCTGCGCCCGGTTGCGACTATGGCGGCATACTTGCGGGCTTCTGCCGGGTCCACTTCAGGGTTGGGATTTGCCAGCGCGAATACTATTGCGCCATCAGTCATCTTCGCAATATCCGCACCTGTCAAAAGTCCCGAGGTGCTAACTCCGATAAAAACGTCGGCGCCGTCCAGGGCCTCGCTGAGCGATCCCTCGAAACCGGCTTGGTTCGTGTTCGCGGCCAGCCAAGCTCGATCTCCCGCAAGTCCGGGCAGTTTTTGGTGCAGCGCGCCCTTGGAGCCGTAGGCAATGATGTTTTTCGCGCCGCTTGAAAGCAACAGCCGGATGACCGCAGTTCCCGCTGCACCGACTCCGGAAACGACAATCTTAACGTCTTCAATGCGCTTTGCGACTACCCGGAGAGCGTTGGTAAGAGCTGCCAGCACTACAATCGCCGTGCCGTGCTGGTCATCATGAAATACCGGAATATCTAATAAAGTGCGGAGACGACGCTCGATCTCGAAACAGCGTGGAGCAGCTATATCTTCAAGGTTGATCCCTCCGTAAACTGGCGCTATCGCCTGGACGATCCGAACGATCTCATCGCTGTCCTGGGTATCAAGGCATACCGGCCAGGCATCAACCCCGGCAAAACGTTTGAAAAGCGCCGCCTTGCCTTCCATGACCGGAAGTGCCGCCGCAGGACCGATGTTGCCAAGACCGAGCACGGCCGAGCCGTCGGTGACGACAGCGACGGTGTTGCGCTTGATGGTAAGGCGGCGGGCGTCTTCGGGAGTTGCGGCTATAGCCTCGCAGATTCGAGCTACTCCGGGGGTGTAGGCACGCGACAGATCGTCGCGATTTTTGAGCGGCACCTTCGATTCGACGCTCAGTTTGCCCCCTAGATGCAATAGAAAGGTTCGGTCACTTACTTTTCTGACGACGACGCCGTCGAGAGCAGCCACGCTTTCGCTGATCCTATGGACGTGATCCTCGTTGATAGCGTTGCAGCTTACGTCCACGACCATGCGATCCGGATGAGATTCGACAACATCGAGCGCCGTCAAAACTGCGCCTGCGGAGTTTACGGCGACAGCGAGCTTGCCAGTAGCGTTGATGGATGTCGGGAGCTCAGCTCGAATGGTTATTCCGTAGCCGGGACTGGGCAAAGACATGGGCCCTCCTTTGTTATTTTCTCAATCTTAATTGATTCTTTGTGCAATAGGTGGGATCGTGACAATTGATTTGGACAATGCTTGACTTTAATCCAGGGTATATATAAAGTACTGTCGACAGTTGTTTTTGAGATTTACCATGTTCTGGGTATCGAGTCAGGGAGAATGCTCAGTTTTGGAGTTGAAGTGTCGACACTATGATAAGTCCGGTAGATCGTCGCACAGGTTTTGACAAGAAGCAGCAGTAGTGGAAAGCCCAGTTGAATGCCTGATCAGACGCTATGGGACCTTCTGGCTGCAGCCCGGCGGTTTTGAATGCGTGGAAAACGGGAGAACGAGCGGATAACAGCAGCCCATCCACGGCCAGGTTTCATGGCTCTGGCCCTGGAAGGCAAGGGTGATCAAACTTAATGCGGGCGTCGCATAAGTGAAGAATTTGAGTAATGCTTTTTGAGGCAACGGCGATTCAAATGAGCGGAAGGCAAAGGAAATGACGGAACCTGAGGGACCAGGCCAAGTTCGAGATTCGA
>JAJYFX010000356.1 GCA_021785315.1 Actinomycetes bacterium
TGCAGCTCACCAAAGGAATCGTTCGCATAGAGGTACAGCCCCTTGAATGGCTGCATTTTATATTTCAATCCCGCGGCAAATTCATGGGCTATTTTATCTGCATATAGTCCTGCCGCATTTATCAGGAGACCCGCCGATATGACCCTCGCGGAGGTCCTGACTCTAACTGAGGCGCTTTGTTCTTCTCCGGCTTGAAAGCTTTCGCCGGTAACCAGGCTGATCCCAAGGTTTTCACATTCCTCAGCCATTTTGCGGGTGACCGTGACGGGGTCGACTGCGGATGTGTCTGGCGAGTAGATGGCTCGATTAAAAGTTCGAACCCGCGGTTCTATCTTTCTTGCCTCTTGTTCGCTTACCATTTGAAGAGAGACTCCGTTGGCAGAGCCCCGGCGGTAGAGCTCATCGAGGACCTCGAGGTCCTTCGGCGACGCAGCTACAACTAGTTTTCCGCAGCGATTGACTTTGATCTTGTGGACTTCGCAGAACTCTATTAGCTGTTTGTTGCCTGCGTTTGTTAGGCGCGCCTTTAGAGAGTCGGGATGATAATAGAACCCTGCATGAATTACGCCACTGTTGCGCCCGCTGGCATGCATTGCGACGTCGGGCTCTTTTTCGAGTATCAAGACCTTCTGATCGGGCCATTTCAGTTTGAGCTCCCTAGCCACTGAAAGCCCGATGATCCCTGCTCCAATGACAAGTATGTCAGTTTTCTCCAAGCGGGGCTCCGACTCTAAAAACAGATTTTGCGGATTTGATTGACCTCTATGCCGACAGGCTTTTGATCTTAGCTGAGTTCTTGCTGCCATGTTACTCGTAGCCGAGCCGAGTCACATGGCTGCACAAGGGGAACCTTCTTGTCATCTTTGCGCTTGCCTTCCTTTGCCCGCTATTTGCGCGATGAGGAAATAGCAGAGCCGCTACCCGAAGCTGTGGCTATCCGGCACAGATTACAGCTCGGAATGCGAACACGGCACTGCCTTTGGGAAGTTGTTGCGGCGAGTTTGCTGATGCAGCTGCGGCGTCTGTTCGTTTCTCATCGGGCCAAACGCTCACGGTGCACTTTGCGTTCCGGCAATTAGTGACAGAACTTTCGATTTTGTTGTTTTTGGGGGCCTAGCTCAGCACTAGGGAGCTTTAGGGCAGTCATGCGTGCCCCGGGTGGTCACCTGATGGGTTGTCACTCATTGTTGCGTAGTCGGTGGTTGGGTTTTCGTAAAGGCCAAGTGTCGCGATTACTTATCAAAAAGGCCACTAAGCAGTTATTGCCCATGGGCATGGTTTAAGGTGTGGACGAGCGTCAGCGGTCAGATAAAGGGCATTCAATATCAGAGGGTGACTAGCAAATGTGCTCTGGGTGATATTTCAGTCACGCAATGTAGTATTGGTGAATCAATTATGGTAATACTTAAGATCCAGTGGCTGTGATGTTGCAAAGGCTGATCGGATTTCCTAAGATGCCTTTCGCTAGTCCATGAAGTTTAGCATGGATAGGGGGAGAATTGCGAGACATTCCGGTTCTCCCCCTGTTCCATTTAAGGCGCGAGTTCCTTAAATGATTCCAAGCCGTTGAGGTTCCCTCTCAAGTGAGCGAGTGCAAACAGATTTCAACCGCTAGCGATTGCAGATACGGGAGGCGTCCACCAATTTCCCGTCTTTCGCGGACTGGGTTGCACGACGGGGACTACCCAGGCGCGGCGCCGATGAGATGCAGGATGCGCCCGCTTCGCCGCGATTAGGCACATGAGAATTTCCATAGGGTCAGCCTTTGAGCAATATGATCAAACCGATAACGTATCCAAAGATTATTATGGAGATCTTTAATGTCTTTGGGCTTAGTTTGCGGGCGAATCCTGCGCCAAAGTAGCCTCCTAGCAACGATGAAACTCCCATGATTGCGACGGCCATCCAGGATACTGGCGCGAATACCGCGTAAATCGCCGATCCTATCGTCGCAACGACTAACGAGAGCAGGGTTTTAAGTCCGTTGAGCCGCTGCAGGTCATCGTGAATGAAACTTGCGAAGATTGCCAGCAGCATGATACCAAGGCCTGCTCCGAAGTAAGAGCCATAAACGGAGGCAAGAAAGATCCCAGTATTGAGAGAGAAACGAGAGCCCTTGGGATGAGCCGTTGCTTGTTTAGTAAACAAGACGAGCATCCGCTTTTGAATCACAAGCAGCGTAGTTGCAGCAAAAATCAGGTAGGGGACCAATATCTTGAAGACATGAGGAGGAGCCTCGAGCAGGATTATGGTGCCGAGAATTGATCCGGAGACCGCTAGGCCGGATATCTTGAGCGCCCTTTGTTTCTGGTCCAGGATAAGCGTCCGGTAGGGGACCACGCTCCCGACATAACCAGGCCAAACCGCAATCGAGTTAGTCACATTTGCGCTAATTGGGGAAAGTCCAATGGCCAGTAGGGCAGGAAATGAAATCAGCGAGCCTCCGCCGGCCACGGCGTTTACCGCGCCGGCCCCAAACGCCGCAACGAATATTAGGAGATCTTGAGCTGTCGACACGTGTGTCCAATCGATTAAACCGGTGTCAATATCGTAACCTGAGCTGATTCTGTTTCTTTGGGTTGAACATCCGTGGAAGTTCGCTGTCAGACTTCAGGTTGGGCGATAAGCTGCGGGTGGAGCGAATTCATCTAGCATCTGTGCTGCGACAGAATGTAATAACATCAAAAAGATGCGGGTCGAGTTCAGCCTAATGAGTTAGCCAGGATTGGCGGAATTGGGTTTGCGGTGGCGAAGGTAACTAGCAAAGAGATACAGCGAAGGCTGGAGCTTATGAAAAGATTGGACTTGGCTTATCCAGGCACAGTTCAAGATTTATGCGCGCTACAATTCAAGGCTCCCTTTCAGCTTCTTGTGGCGACCATTCTTTCGGCACAATGCACCGACGAAAGAGTAAATGCAACCACCCCGAAGTTGTTCGAGAACTTTGCGACGCCGGAGGAAATGGCTCGGGCCACTCAAGAGGAGCTTGAAAAGCTCATTCACTCAACCGGCTTCTATAAGAATAAGGCACGGAATATTCTGGCCTTGAGTAGAGTTCTGTTGTCGGATTTTGGCGGAGAAGTTCCTGATTCGATGGAGACTCTGTCGGCGCTACCGGGGGTCGGGCGAAAGACTGCCAACGTTGTGCTTTCCGTTGCGTTCTCAAAACCTGGATTGCCGGTAGATACCCACGTGCTTCGTCTTTCGAAGCG
>JAJYFX010000357.1 GCA_021785315.1 Actinomycetes bacterium
ATTAGCGCTGGAGACTCTGAGGCCTCGTCGTCTTGGATATAGCCTGGTTACCTAAGCGATCAATCTCAGGGATTTCGGTGTCCTGCTCCGGTGCAGCTCCATAATGGCCTTAGCTAGGGTTGCATTCTTGGATTTTATGGCCTCAACTATATCGATGTGTTCCTGAACCCCGGGTGTCTCGCGGCCCGGTCCACCCTGCTTTACGGGACGCTCGAACATCTCAAGAGAAATCTGGAAGGTCTCTACAATCATGTCAAGGGCTCTGTTATGGGCACAATGGGCGAGAGCGGTGTGAAATTCCAGAGACAGGCTGAGAGTGTAATTGTCGTCTTCCACGGCGGCCTTTGATCGAACGCAGATATCGTTCAGCGCCGCTAAATCCTCATCGGTGATTCTCTCGCAAATTAGATCGATGAGACCTAGCTCAAAGGTCAGGCGTGCTTCTCGTACTTCGGCAGCGGATATTGCCGCAGCTGCAAGCATGTCATTGAGGCCGGCACCAATTTGCAGAGAAGTTGGCGCTGTCACAAAGGCTCCGCCGCGTGAACCCACCCTCACTTCGATCAACCCAATTGTCTCGAGAATGCGAAGCGCATCTCTCACGGTTGCCCGTCCAATGCCAAACGAACTGCATAGCTCCCTTTCAGTGGGGAGCCTGTCGCCTGGCTTGAGCTTGCCTTCGCGTATTAGGGCTCTTACTCGATCAACAATTATTGAAGAGATTCGAACTGTGGTTATCGGACTAAACATCTGGCTCATGCCATGATCCAGGCTGGATGAATCCGGCTTCTTCTTATTATCCACATTCACTCCTGTTGTTCCTTAACCGACCGTCTAAGGTACTCCCAGAACAGACGCTGTCAACTAATTACGTTGGTCCCTTTAATATTTGTACCACTTAGTTCGCCATCTGTCACAATATATTCTGTAGTGCCATTTGCGGTGCAGTTCCTATAATAACCTCCTTGCCAATACGCAGCACTCCGTGACGGTATTCAGTCGAAAGAAAGGCTGCAGATTATATATCGAGCCAACCGTTTAGATAGAGGGAATAAGG
This sequence comes from Actinomycetes bacterium, assembly GCA_021785315.1. The sequence goes on from JAJYFX010000357.1 coordinate 1,058, forward strand.
GCGGGCCGTATTCGCAAATTAAAGGATCGACAGCATTTTTTGGAATAACTAGTCACTGATTGCAATGGGTATGACAGTTAGACTAATATCCCGAATCAATCCTTACTGACTAGGCTGAAACGTTGGGATGCGACCGGCGCGAAAGTAATCCACGCGGTGTTGGTCAGCTTGGTTGCGGCAAGTGCTTGCCATGCCAAGCCGGGAGGTTGGAACTTTACAGAGGGGAAGTAATTTTGATGACCAATGTGACGAGAACTGCAACGAGCCATTACGAAGTCCAAAAGAAGCGTCGCGCACAATTTATAGAAGATTGGCGCTTGAATCAACGAACTGTAATAAAACTTGAAGATGTCGAAATGCAGCAAACCGACAGGGGACTTGTTTCGGGAGCTTATATCGGCCCCGACGCAGACAAGCCAACACGAACTATGGATGGGGCTGCGCACGAGATACCAAGTGGTGTAACTTCGAAGGTCCACCGGCACTCATGGGATGCCATGATGTTTTGCGTAGCCGGTTTTGGATGGACTGAAATAGACGGGGTTCGCATCAACTGGGGTCCTGGGGACAGCCTGCATCTCCCCGCATGGGCTTGGCACAGGCATGGCAATGAAAGTGAAGCGACTGCGAGATACATGAGCTTCTCAAGCGAACCGTTTATGGAGATCCTTGGATTCGCAATTCTCGAAGACGGTGGCGACGCGCCCTTTGACCAGCTTCCTCCGCGCCCGCCGTTCACGCAAGGTATGTCCGGAAACGATCCATATTCCAGGCGAATACGCCGGTTGGCGACGGAACAGAAGGCGCGAAGAAATGGACGCCTCCACACCAGTTGGGATGAACTCGAGTTTTTGCAGACTCCCCGGGGAACCCGCACCACATTCCTGCTTGACAAGGCCACGGGATACCAAGCATCAGGGATAACAATGGCAATGTTTGAAATCGGGCCGGGCCGTGCACAGTCAATGCATCGTCATCCTGGCGAAGCCTGGCTCTACGTAGTAGATGGAACCGGGCATTCCTTTCTTGGCACGGAACCGGATAACGGTGACAATCACCCATGGAAAAAGGGTGATCTGATAATAGTTGATCATTTCCTATGGCACCAGCACATAAATGATAACCCAAATGACAGTGCCCGGGTCGTTCGGATCCACATGTTTGACACCGTTCTAGAAACAATGCGCGCGCTCTGCGATCCATTGGTGCTATTCGAGGAACCACCAGACCGGATACGCAATGCCCAAGCTGGAGATCTCAGCACAATCGTGTGGCCGGAAGTAAGGCGGCCAACTTGGCCGTAGATCACCATCACCATTCCGCGCCGATACACGGAGTTTCGGCGCAACGGATATTGCCTGATGAAGGTGGTACCCGCAACTGGGACCGAATCATCGTCGACGAGAGGATCAAATCTCGTCTGCTTTCGCATGCCTTGCTTGCATTGGCCCACGAAAAGGAGTTCTATGCATTGCCTGGGGCGTTGCAAAGGCTCGTTATCTTGTCTGGCCCCCCAGGTACCGGTAAGACCACATTGGCCACTGGTCTAGCAGAAATTGTCTCTAAAGAATTGGCCGACAAAGGGGACACCTGTCTGATTGAGGTAAATCCGCATGTTCTTCCCAGCGAAATGCTCGGAGAGAGCCAGAGAAACGTTGCAAGGCTACTCGACAACTCGCTTCCAGAATTGTCTCTTCGATACCCCCATCTCGTCGTAGTAATCGACGAAGTGGAGAGTTTTGCAGTACGACGTTCATCTGCATCTTTCGAGGCGAACCCCATTGATGTGCACAGGGCGAGCGACGCCGTGCTTGAAGGCATGGATAGGCTGATGAAGCGGTGTCCCAACGTATTGGTGGTCGCCACTACAAACTTTCCCGGGGCGATCGATGAGGCATTCACCTCGCGCGCAGATCTCGTTCTTTCGCTTGAAATTCCTGACGCGGAGACAGCCTCGAAAATCATTGCCCTGTCGCTTGGCGAGCTGGCCGAAATTTGGCCAGCCATAACGCCCCTGGCCAAAAATACCGACATGCACCTGCAGCTCGCTAAAGCATGTGCCGGATGGGATGGACGCCAATTACGCCGTTTGCCATTGAAAGCGCTGTCCGATAGGAAGGAACTGGCATTGAATCCAGAGAAACT
>JAJYFX010000358.1 GCA_021785315.1 Actinomycetes bacterium
AGCTTTATGCAAATGCGCGTTGAGTTCGCGGGCACTTCGAAGATCCCACCCAAATGGCTTTTCAATTACAAACCTGGTTTCATCATTTACGATTCCACTCGAGCTCAGAAGCTCCACTGTCTCAATGAATGCAACCGGTGGCACCGCCAGATAGATGATTCGCGTTGGATTGCGCATTCCCTTTTCTGCCATCGCCACTTCATGAGCCAGGCCATCAAGGGAGCCCTTCTTGGTTCCTACGAACGAGAGGTGCGGCGCAAACTGTGACCAGGACTTGTCAGTTACCTCTTTGCGCGCAAAAGTGCTGAGGACGTTGTGAACATAGTCGCCATAATTCGCTTCGTCGGTACCGGTATTCTCCGGCGCACAACCGATAATGTGATACCTTTCAGGCATCAGCGATGCTTCAGCCAGATGAAAGAGTCCTGGCAGAAGCTTCCGCTTGGCGAGGTCGCCGGTCGCCCCGAACAATATCACCACGCAGTCGTCCGGCTTCAACCCTCCGTGATTAGGGGCCTTCGAATTCAGCTTTCCCTCACCCAATATCCTTCACTTCCTTTAACAGTTCGACCGGCGTGCCAACTTTTGCGTCCAGTTAGATAAGCAGACGCTTGGGAATTTCCTACGATCCTAAGTTAAAAACCGATTGCTAAAGTGGCAACCCCTCGGACAACGACCCGATAACGTAGTCAGCTCCCGCATCTTTCAGATCCTCTTTGGTGTATTTGCTCGTTGCCACTCCTACGCATTTGATTCCCGCCGCATGGGCCGCATCGATGTCCCTGGAAGTGTCTCCGACGCAAAGAAACCGCTGCAATGAAATTCGGGCGCCAAAGGCAATCTCAGCCCTAGAAATGGCAACCTTTGTAAGTTCCCGGCGATCCGCCGAATCCGATCCAAACCCGCCAAATGAAAAAAACCTATTCAGGTTAGCCCTCTTCAGCTTTATGTGAGCTCCCTTTTCACTGTTTCCACTGACCAGGCCTAACATATATCCTTGGGTAATCAGCGCCGTCAAGAGAGTGTCAGCGCCTTCCATGACCCTGTACCCTTCGGATTCTTCCACCGTTTGTGGCAAGTGGCGGAGATGGCTTTCCAACATCTTTTCCAGTTCGATTCCAGTTGGTTTGCGACCAACGATCGATTCCAAACCCTTCGATCCAACTTCCGCATCGGTCATCCCCAGGTCAGACAATGCTGAGATGTCCACCTTCATGCCATATACTTCGTCGAAAGCCAAGGCCCAGGCTCGAGTTCCAGCGCCGCCGCTCGTTATCAGCGTTCCGTCTATGTCAAATAAAATGGCAATAAACCCATCCGGCATTTGTGCACCTCTCTATAGGCAATCCGGGCGCGGATACTAAAAATCGTCAGATTCGAGACCTAATCTTTGTCTTTTTTCTCTTCGTGACCGCCGAATTGCTTGCGCATGGCAGAAAGGACTTGATTTGCGAAGTGCCCGAGGTTTCGCGAAGAAAATCTTGAGGACAAAGCCGCAGTCAAGACTGGAGCCGGAACACCCTCTTCGATCGCAGCGACTGCAGTCCAGCGGCCTTCGCCCGAGTCGGACACCTGGCCGGAAAACTCTTCAAGTTCCGGTGATTGCGCAAGAGCCTGAGCGGTCAGGTCAAGCAACCAAGACGAAATGACACTGCCTCTGCGCCAGACCTCGGTGACCTGCGCCAAGTCAAAATCGTAAAGATAAAATTCCGGATGCTCAAGCGGTGCGGTTTCAGCATCCAAATCCCTCGACACGGATCCAACGTTTGCACTCTTGAGGATATTCAATCCCTCGGCATAGGCGCCCATGAGACCATACTCGATTCCATTGTGAACCATCTTCACAAAGTGACCGGCGCCAACCGGGCCGCAGTGCAGGTAGCCGTGTTCAGCAGTTGACAAGTCGCCACTCTTGCCTGGAGTACGCGACGCCGCATCGGGTCCCGGAGCTATGGCTTGGAATACCGGAGCCATCCGGTCGACTGCTTCGCGATCCCCTCCAATCATCAGACAGTAGCCTCGTTCAAGGCCCCAGATGCCACCGCTTGTACCAACATCGAGATAGTGGATACCCTTGGATTTCAGTTCATCGGATCTTCTCAAATCGTCCCGATAGTATGAATTACCACCATCAATTATGGCGTCACCGCTTTCCAGCAATTCAGAAAGATTTCTGATAGCGCTCTCCGTGGCATTTCCGGCAGGAACCATAATCCAGACGTTTCTTGGAGTCTTTAACTGGCTCACCAGATCTTTCAGTGATGACGCGCCGGCCGCCCCTTGCTCGGCCAGAGATGCCACGACGGAAGGATTCACATCAAAGACGACGCACTCATGACCTGCTGCAAGTGAGCGGCGGACGAGGTTAGCCCCCATCCTGCCAAGACCTACCATTCCAAACTGCATGATTTCATCCTCCTCGCTCTCGACGGGGAGAGCTGTTCAAGTGCTTAAGGTCTGCGGCCGGGAGTTTCAGTTTCCAAGACAATCCGCAATCATCTCTGCGAGACGATCCATACCTTTCTCCAGATCGGAAGCGATGTGAATTCTCACCACCCGCCTGTCCCGACTTGCAAGCGCATCAAAATCTCCTCGGGTCTGCGCCTCCTTGACGAGGCCGAAGGTATAGCCGTGACCAGGGACATCTATGTCCATCGCATCGTCACATGTCACTTGCACAAACAGCCCCGTGTTGGGTCCACCCTTGTACGCTTGGCCAGTCGAATGCTGGAACCTGGGTCCAAATCCTACGCAAGTTGCGACCTTGAGCCGATCTCTTATCAGTGTTCGTATCCCCGTCAGCTTGGACTCGCTGGACTGATTCATTGGTACGTAGGCCAACAAAGCTACGTAATCATCGGGATTGGTCCGCTTAAGATGTGCAGCGAGCAGGCCCTTTACGTCCATATTGCCCTGTCGATGGCCTAAAGCCTCGGCATTGGCTTCATTCGTATATAACGTGAAGAATTCGTCGCTCGCCAGAGGATTCAATTTTGCTAGAGAACCATTCTTCTCATATTTTTCCGTGAGCTTTCTGGTGGCGACTTTAGCGTCTTCAACGTCTGGCTGGTCGAAGGGATTGATCCCAATAATCGAACCCGCCACCGCGGTGGCAAACTCCCATCTAAAGAACTCTCGGCCCAGATCATATTGGTCCGTTAGATTGATGCGGCAGACAGGGTGTCCGGCT
>JAJYFX010000359.1 GCA_021785315.1 Actinomycetes bacterium
GACTGGTCGCATCGCGATGCCGAAAACTCCAAGCCGCCATTATCCAGCATCCACTCAAGCTGTTGGACGAACAGGAAGATGGTTGCCAGCGCCGGCGTATTGTAGGTCTGGTTAAGACGTGAGTTCTCGATGCTTATCGTCAGATCGAACGACGCAGGTATCCACCGCTTTGATTCAGCGATTCTGGCTACCCTATCAAGCGCCGCTGGAGACATTAGAGCTACCCAAAGACCGCCGTCTGACGCGAACACCTTTTGGGGAGCAAAGTAATACGCATCGAACTGAGCCGGATCAACCCTAAGACCGCCGGCGGCGGAAGTGGCATCTACGGCCACTATCCCATCCGCCCCTTTTGGACGGCGGATTTCCATCGATACCCCGGTCGACGTTTCGTTATGCGTCAATGCATAAAGATCGATCTCAGGATTCACCTTGACTGAAGGTTTTGTCCCGGGTTCGGAAACTATGATCTCCGGCTCGGCGAGAAATGGCGCAGCTTTGGAAGCGGCGGCAAATTTAGAAGAAAACTCCCCGAAACTTAGGTGCTGACTCTTATTTTCAATTAGGGCGAAGGTCGCGATGTCCCAAAAGTACGTTGCGCCGCCATTCCCGAGGACTACTTCATAGCCTTCAGGAAGACTGAAAAGACTTCGAAGCCCGTCCCGAAGACGGCCAACCATGTCTTTCACGGTCGCTTGCCGATGGCTTGTACCAAGGTAAGTCTTGCTTACCTTTGCCAATGCTTCTACTGCTTCAGGCCGCACTTTCGATGGCCCGGAGCCGAACCTCCCATCTCCTGGAAGAAGGCTGGAAGGGATTATGATTTCTGATGAGTTATTTGCCACGTTAATAGTCTTACATTTCTGGAGCCCAATTTGGAAACTCGACCGACACAACAAAGAATATCTACTCGAATTCACAATGTGGCCGAATCGGCGACATTGGCCATAGATGCCAAGGCAAAAGCTTTAAAGGCGCAGGGTCTTGACATAGTGGGCTTTGGGGCCGGTGAGCCAGATTTTCCAACGCCGGAACGCATTGCACGGGCTGCAGCCAAAGCCTGCCTGGATCCGCAAAACCACCGTTATACGCCGACAGCAGGATTGCCGGAACTACGACAGGCAATCGCAGCAAAAACGAGCCGTGACTCTGGTCTCGTCGTATCCGCCGCGCAAGTGCTTGTAACCAATGGCGGTAAGCACGCCATATTCAACACCTTCGCCACTCTGATCGACGAAGGAGACGAAGTCCTGATTCCGTCTCCATATTGGACCACATACCCCGAAGCCGTAAAATTGGCTGGCGGCGTACCAATCGAGGTACCTGCAACGCTGGAGAATGGCTTCAAGGTTCGGCCTAGCGAGCTTGACAGATATCTCTCGCCGCGCACCAAGCTGCTCGTGCACGTCTCGCCTTCAAATCCAACGGGCGCGGTGTACAACCTAGAAGAATCGAAAGCAATTGCGCAATGGCTGGTCGACCATGATCTATGGGTAATGGCTGACGAAATCTACGAACACCTTGTTTACGATGACAATAAGGCCTGGTCGCTGCCGGTGATCGAGCCGAGGCTCCAAGACAAGTCCGTGGTCGTCAATGGAGTTGCCAAAACATATGCAATGACTGGCTGGCGCGTCGGTTGGATGATCGGCCCTCAAGATGTCATATCGGCTGCCACAAATCTGCAGTCGCAGTCGACTTCAAACGTATCCAACGTGGCTCAAAGAGCAGCCATCGAAGCGCTGGAAGGCCCGCTCGACGACGTCGCATTGATGAGAACCGCTTTCGCTCGCAGACGCGCTCTGATTCATAAGATGCTCAACGAAATCCCTGGCATCGAATGTCCGCTTCCCGAGGGCGCATTCTATGCCTATGCCAGTCTCCATGGCTTGCTGAATCGGAGTTACAATGGAGCGGTGCCTTCAACAAGCGCCGAGCTGCTTGAAATAGTCCTCGAGCAAGCCAACGTTGCAATTGTGCCCGGCGAAGCTTTTGGCACCCCAGGTTATGCGCGCTTCAGCTATGCGATGGGCGAAGACGACATCGCCAAAGGCATCACCAGGTTAGCGGAGTTAGTCGGCAAGTCAAAGCCGCTCTAGAATGCCCCGAAGTGAACCGATTCTCGATACCTTCAGAATCCTTCGACTTCGGTTTCTCCCGTGTTACAAATGAGCCCCTGGAGTATGGACAAGGCAATATTTCAACTAATGTCTTGGCTAGGAACTTGTGTCTTAGCTAGGAGCTAGGCTTCAAAATTCTAGAAGCCCCCTCAACGATGCAACTTAATATTTAGCGAGGATTCTTCATCATGGCACGCATTTTGGTAACGGAGGAAATTGCCGACTCTGGTCTCGATCAACTTAGAAATGCCGGCCACACGGTTGACGTTGCTCTGAATCTCACACCGGAACAGCTCATAGCAGCTGTACCCGGAGCGCAGGCCCTCATCATCCGGTCCGCAACAAAGGTGACAGCTCCGGTCCTTGATGCCGCAACCGACCTGATTGTGGTGGGCAGGGCAGGAATCGGGTTGGACAACGTAGATGTACCTTACGCTACCAAGAAGGGGGTCATGGTTGTAAATGCCCCGCAATCGAATATCCTTTCGGCGGCCGAGCAGGCTCTGGCCCTTCTGCTTGCGCAGGCGCGCAACGTACCTCAGGCCCACGCGGCGCTAGTCAACGGGAGATGGGAGCGTTCGAAGTGGGAAGGCGTTGAACTCTACGGCAAAACTTTAGGAATCATAGGACTTGGCCGCGTTGGGGCGCTTGTCGCTCAAAGAGCCCTAGCTTTTGGAATGCGCCTGATTGCCTACGACCCATTCGTGGCAAAGGAAAGGGCCCGCCAGATGGGGGTCGAACTCCTGCCCCTGGAAGATGTTGTGGCTGATTCCGACTTCATTTCGATCCACCTTCCAAAAAGCAAAGAAACCATCGGCCTGATCGGAACTGAAATGCTGTCAAAGGCCAAGCCAGGGCTGAGAATCGTCAATACCGCCAGGGGTGGAATCATCGACGAAAAAGCGCTTTTCGAGGCAATCAGTTCAGGCAAGGTCCAAGGCGCGGGTCTTGATGTCTTCGATTCCGAACCCTGCACCGACTCGCCGTTGTTCACCCTTCCTTCGGTGGTGGTCACACCCCACCTCGGTGCATCGACATTCGAAGCT
>JAJYFX010000021.1 GCA_021785315.1 Actinomycetes bacterium
TTGACTGTACACCCAGTGCCAACTAGATGGAGATCCCGTTCCTTGGTAATCCCAGGTGGTTGAATTCAGAATGCTAAAGTCGCCGTTGGCTGTGCCAATGGTTGCAGCTCCGGTATTCCAGGTTGAGAAAGCTCCCAACGACAGTGGCAATGAGTCATTATTGTAAATCCCAGACGTACCTGGTGCTGTGGCGTTCTCACCAGCAGCGGTCACGGCGGCTTGGGCTGCTGCGTGTACGAGGGTATCGACGTGTATCCAGTCAGTAAACCCCAAAATAGAAGTGATGAAGACCGAAAAGATCAACACTGGGAAAAGAATGAAGGCACCCATTTTAGTTGGTGACCGAATATGGGCCGATTGGCATAGACGCTTGGGCTGTCCAGGTTGTACCGATATGAACTCCGAGAAACGTTCCCATGTTGACGCTGCATCTACTCGATACGGTAAAGGATTGACCTTCGCTCACTGGGGTTGTGACATTCAAGCTAGAACACGCCACCTGTTTTGATTGCGGAATAGCTTTTGCGAAGACCTCCTGTGCCGTTGTGACGGCTTGTGCGGACTGAACGGGGAAAAAGTACTGCGCCCCAGCTCTTGCACTCACTAGGGCCGCGTCATCGACCATCACGCCCATGATCGAGTAGGCAATCAATATAACGGCAGTGACAATTAGCGTGAAGCTGAGTATGACTCCTATGGTTAGCTCGAGAGTGGAGACCAAACCGCTTTCGTCCGCCAGGAGGTTCTTTATGTGCCGGGTTGCCAAATCGACACCGCCTTTGCGCTCCACACAACGGGGGAATTCACTATTGGGATCATTACCCGTCTTTCCACGACGATGACACAAGCGGGAGATGCCGCCGAACAGGGTTCGGCCACCACGCATGCGTTGGCCGTAGTATTACACTGAGCCACACTCGTTGTGGTTTGCACTACCGCCGCCTGTAGGAACTGATGCGCCTCACTGGCACTTTCCTGATTCAGTAGTAGCGAGTTCCCGCTTATCTCTACAGCGGCTAGATGGTTGGCAACCACTTCGGACATGGCTTGAGCGGTGGCTGATCCCACGAGCACTCCGGCAAATACGAAGATCAGTGTAAAGATCGAGACTTCCACGACGAGACCGAGGGCGTCGTCAATGCCACCTTTTGCATCTCTCATCAGGTTGGAAATCTTCACGGGACTTTCTCTTTTGAGTATTTAGGGGCCAGACCGTGAGAACGGAAGGAATACCGACTCTTGGTCTGGCCAGGGGTAATTAGTTACGGGATGGAGTTGACCAGCCCGCTTGATTTCGTGGTAGCTGCCGCTAGGTTCGGGGCGATAATGCCCACGTAGACGGCAGTGCCAACGCCCGCAATAACGGCGATGCCGATGAGCCACGAAATAGTGGTTGTCAGGTCGCCACTGTTGTCTACTAGTGCTAGCTGCATCCGTGCCGGTACGGCCTTCTTGGCCAGACGGTTGAGTCTCGTTCTGAGAGTCAAGATCTGGCAGTAAAAATAGATCAATTTATTTCACCCCCTTTTCTTTTTTGGTTCTCTACCTATATAGTTATGCACTATCGGTGGCACAATGAATGTTTTGAGTGAGATTTATAGCCCGCTGTTTCCAAAAGAGGCCATAATTGGCACAATTAAAAAGGCGATTAGGGGGAGTACCTGTAGTAAAGCGAACATGGCGAGCTTTGGTCGCTGGCTTTCAAGCTTTTTGGCGTAGTCGCGCATCAACGATTTTTTCATGGTCTCAGACTGCTGGAGAATCATGTCAGAGAGCGCTTCTGGGCTGAATACCGAGCCGTGCATGATCTCGCCGATCAGCTCCAGTTCCGGTATTGCCCAGTCTTGGCCGAGGCTGATCATCGCTTGGCCGAGGCTCATATCTTTGGCCGTGGTATCGTCTGATGCTGTTCGAGCAGCCTGATCTATTCTCCGAGAGATTTCGGATGTTATTCGCGATGCAACGGGTGAATACGTCACATCCGCTATACCGTCGAGTGCGATTTCAATTGGGTGATTGCGAAGTTCCACACCGAGCACCATGAGATACATCGCCAGGATGGAGCGGAACGTCTGCCGTTCAGTGGTGGCCACTCCGACTATCGTCGCCTTAGCGATCTTCACGCTGAGTGGGAGAGAAGCGACCAGGGCCACTACCAGAACCGCGGCAGCCATGAGAAGACTCAATGAGAAGACAAAGACTCCCAGGGTTACAAGAACGCTGGAGAGGACGACCAAGGTCAGGCTGCTGGCAACTTTTGCGTCGTAGTAACTCTTGTCCCGGTCAAGAATGGATAAAGCCTGTTGCAGCTTTACGTCATCGAAGGACGTGCGGTAATCGTCTAGGCGTTTTACTACATCTACCGGATGGAATCTCCGGGTGTCGCTGGGCATTAGCCAGCTAATGACCCTGTTTCCCAGTACTAGTACAGCACCGACGATCATCACCATGCCGAGGTCTATATAGAGTTGGTTGGTCACTTGATTCTCCCTTCCTCTGCGGATCCGGCTGAATCTGCAAAGTTCCCCATGTTCTTAGCCAGTGCGGCCTCGAAGGTTTCAGGCACTATAAGCCTTATTTCGGGGAGCGGTGCAGACAACTTTCTAAAGAGCACCAGCAGTCCGATAGTGAGGAGCTCGATGCACACCAACACCACGTAGCCCTGTGCGGTTTTGTAGAACGGGTCGATGAAGTTCCCCATAATCACAGAGAGGGCGGACTCCATAATCACCACCATTGGAAACATGATCTTGGCTATGGTGAAGATTTCGCGGCGGGCAGAGACGGCTGCGCTTTGTTCGACTAATTCAGATTTCAGTTGTTCCTGGATCTGCTGCATGACTTTGTAGTCCTGCTCCGCTCCACTTGAAGTCAGGTTTGCATTGACCATTGCCACCACAACGTCCACTTGGGGATCGGCACGCTTTACGGCAAAGAGGGTGAGTGCGTCTCGGAGCCGGATAACGTAACCGCCCATAGAGGTATTGGCTTTGAGAAGACTGCTTTTTAGTTCATCCCCAGTGTCTTGAGGGAGAGCTTTGGCCGAAATCATTAGCGATTCCCATGCCGATTTCGAGGTCTGAAGAAGGTAGGTCAGAGTCTGCATCCATACAATGTTGTCCTCCATGGTTTTCAGCCGGGCTTCCATCGGGTCTTTGCCAAAAAAGGCTCGGGTTAGATAGAGGACCAGACCAGTACCTATCGTGAGGATTGGTTGACGTGTGAAGATCGCTGTTGGCACTGTAACGATGATTATCAAGACCCAATCCTTGGCCGCAACCTCGGTCATTGCAACTTTTGGCCGTATCGTTGCCAGACGGCTAACCAGGCGTGAGCCGCGGCGCTTGCGGGTGGCCTTGTGTTCAAACCAGAATCCACTTAGATCCCAAATGGCCCACAGCAGAAGCGCCAAGCCGACGAGAAAGACAACACTAGCCACCATTGAAGTTTCCTTTCTTTATCGAACTCCCAAAAAAATCTCGGAGAAGGCCGCTGTGGCCGGGTGGGGCGGCGGAGGGATCGCTTTCCTCATCCTCTTTTGTTTCCGCCAATACGACAACGGAGGGAGGACTGTTTGGCGGATCCAGTATCCCCTCTAAAAGTGGATCGAGCGTGCGATTTGGTAATCGCATGAACTCCGCATCGGAGTCATTTAGCGCAATGCGCACACCAGTGGTGGCAAATTTGTCTTGGAGCTGGTCGGGGATGATATTTTGCCATTCCACTTTGCGTGTCACAGGGTTATAACCCCATAGTTCGGCAAAAATGGGTTTGCCATCAGCGGCAATTTGACGGGTGAGCGTCCAGATGTTTTCGATTTGGCGCTCAGCAGGATTGTCCTCGCTGCGGTCGTAGCGGCGACGGACGAAGATGATGATATCCACTGACTCAGCCATTCTTTCGTACACTTCGCGCTCCGAGAGCTTTGAGCCACACATGTTTTTTACTCGGCGGAAAATACTGCCCGGTTCTTCTGCATGTAAGGTCATGCCGCTGCCACCCGTTACGTTGGCGACGGTAAACCAGTCGATAATTGAATCGTCCAGAGCCTCGCCAATAATAATCCTGTCGGCCATAAAACGCTGGCTGTCTCGAATGAGGCTCGCCATATTCCGCTCCTTGGTGGGAACCACAGGCAGGATCATGTCATGCCTATCCGAGCGGGTGTCGAGATCGAGTTCGGGCGAGTCCTCCACCACGTAGAGGTAATCGTGGAAATCGACGCTGTGAAGTATGGCACGCAGCAACGTAGTTTTTCCTGATCCCACAGATCCAACCACTAAGAAATTGGCACGGGAGGCGAGCATGACTTTGAGGAAGTTGTACATTCCGCGGCTGGGGATCATTCCCGTTTCATATATTTCATCAAGATCAGGCTGGCCGGTACGGTTCATTCGCACTGAGGCAATGATTGATTTGTTGTCGTGGAGCATGTTCGCCGCAATACGAATTTTATGAGTAGGAAGGTACAGCGTGACGTGCGGTGAAGCGTATGTCCAGTTCACTGGCTGGCCGGAGAACCTGATTGCTTTGTTGCCAATTATCCCCTCACGCAATGTGGCGAGATTCAATGCGAGTGGGTAATCGAAGCGTTCCTTGGTGTCGCCGCCGATGCGGTGTAGCCCAACCCGTGCATCTTCGCCCTCAAACCATCGGATTGTGATGTTGTAGATTGTTTCGTCACGGATTAGCGTTTCGAGGCCGCCAAGTCCGACAATATCGTCCGCAACTATCACTGCAAAATCTCTTGCCATGTTCGCACCCACGGCGAACTCTGATGCTCGGAGTCTGATGATGTTTTCTATTTCTTTTCGTTTATCTAAATACGGAAGTGGCCCTTGGAGCAGCTCAACAACTTCTCTCTGTTCTTGAATCCTGTCTACTGCCCTCTGACGTTGGATTCCCATACGCCAATAAAGCGGGGCATCAACAGCAGAGGCGTCGTGCCGTGGTGCCATTGCGAGGTAGTCGGACATGAATTATTTGCCTCCCAGGTAGATGGCTAGATCAGATGTTGCTTGCAGGTACTGCTTGACCGATTTCGCTTTGGCCTTGCTAACTAGAACATTGCGCCACATATTGGCAGTAATGGCATCATCCCAGGGCAGCACATTTACACAAGTGGTTCCCGTGGCTTCAGAGATTTCAGAAGGCAGGCTGTATAACTTATTTATCATCACTAAGGCCAGACGGTCTTGATACATGGCGAGGCGAGAAGCTGCGGCGACTGCTTCAGAGATGTTTCGGACAACGACGACAATGGCGGTGGAGGCATTTAGGACTCTGTTGTGGATGCCCAAGTGTTCAGGTGCAACTCGGCCCATGTCCACAATCACGTCCGTGTGGGCGGACAGCATGAGGTCTACGCGGTTTTGCCACCACATTTTTTCGCCAGGATTCGGGAAGTCCGGCATTATGGGAGCGGGTAAAACTGGCAGCTCCCATTTGTCGGTAGATGTTTCGGACAAACCAACCAGGTGATTGTTGGCTTGACCAAAATCTTTGCCGCCGTCCACCAATGTTGTTGGAGACGTTGAGGCGTGAGCATCGAAATCCATAATGCGGGCGAGGTCGCCGCCAGTAATGCCCAGCTCGACCATAATGCGGTTTGGGTTAGACCATAGGTTGGTAAGGTTGGCAGCCAGGGTTGTGGCACCGACCCCACCTCTGATTTGAGTGAAGGTGAATATCGACATTATGAGCGCCTCGCAAGAGAAACGTCATTGTTGGCAGCAGCGGTCGTGATAATCGGAACATCCTTGCCAGACACGATCAAATCCACCAACGTGTTGCCCCCGTTGGGAGCAGTTGTCACCGAGGAGATCACTCCCAGGCCGAGGACATTGCCTGGCATGGCGTTGATGGACGAGCTGGTAGGCGAGGAAGTGGGTGCGGCATTGTTGAGCGGTTGGAGTCCTGTGTATATAAGTTCCACCTGATCCCCAGTAGTCATACCACCGCTGGGCATATGGCCGGAGGTCAGACTTATTCCGACAACTGCCTGGCTGGACGAAACGGCACCGCTTGTGGCCAGACCTTTGGTGATTACTTCGCCCGGAAGGATTGGCACAGTGGCGTTGTGGTTGAGAATTTGCGACAAGGGGAGCGCTCCCGATATACCCGGAGATGGAACTTGCTCCACACCGAGGGCGGAGGCAACTATCGCTCCACCCGCTGGGATTCCTTTCGTGGCCATATAGACAGAAATGGTGGAACTTGAGCGGTGGAGTATTAGAAATCCGCCGGATACCCCGACGAGGCCGGTTAGCAGAAGCAACCCAGATCGTGCCATCCGTCGTTGGCTTTTACCTGCCGCAGACTTGGTTTTTACGCGATTCTCTCTGTTCTTCGGTGGGAGCGCCTCCTTCTTTGGCGCTGCCGTTGCTTTGTCAGAAGCGACTTCATCGGTCGGTTTAGTCTTGTTTTTAGTTTTGAACATCCACGTTCTCCCTAGGTCAGCCGTCTACATATATAGTTAGGCCGCGCCCAAGCGAGAATCGTAGTTATGCCGCCAGTTTTGAAGGCGACCACTAAAAAATCTTTTAGTTCGGGGCTTACCGGAGTGGATATTTTTGCATTATTGGCCACCATCCGGTAAAAAAATCACGGTTATATGTGCGTGCGAAAACGGATCTCGTCCGGGATTAGTTGATAACTGAGTGGGCCAGAATCAACAAACCGATGATCCAGGTTGCGATTGCGGAGACCGCGAGAGCTAGGCCCGCTCGAAAATGTCGGATACGGCGCAGCCTCAACGCGACGACGATGGCGGTGAGTATCAGAGCCCAGAGCATCATCAGCATCAGTGCCAATGGCACGGGAAACGCAGCCAGGGTTACCCAGGTGACACCAATCATCTTTAGATCACCCCCACCGACGCCACTGCGGGCAAATCGTATCGTTGCGATCAATACCCAAATGACGGCAATGACAATGGAGTGGATAAGTCCACCATAAAAACCGTTTGCGGTTACCTGTATGGCCAAGACCGCTGCTGTTGCAATCAACATGGACACATTGGGGATCACGCCAGTCCGCACATCATTGAGGCCCGCTCTGATGAAGATCCCGGCAGTGAGGCCAAAAGCTAGAGCGAGTATGACCGAGTTGGTTAGCTGGCCAAATACGACAATGAAGGCTGCCGTGAGCAACAGTGTGATTTGACGTGGATGGGGTTTTACCATGGCAATCATAAAGATCCGGTTTCGCTGCATACATCATGGTTGGAAAAGGAGCGGGAGTTATGCAGAGCCGGAATAAGGCGGTCATCGGGGGATTGTTGATTGGAGCCATCACATGGAACTCCACCCGGTCGCTGTCCTACGGGATTGAGGCAGGAGCGTTGGCTGGCTGGGCTGCCACGTTGCCCGATCTGGATTCGGCGTATGAGTTTACGGGTGATCACGCGAAATACCCCCCGGCGACCCAGGCGATTCCCTTTGGTCGATCTATTACAGATCGGCTGCACTCTCGCTTCCATTTGCCCTTCTTTCACTCCGTGGCCGCTCTGATGATCTTCTGGGGGACGGGAAAAGTGCTAACACTTCTTTCTTTAACTAGTTATGCCGAAATGGAGCTGATTCTCTATACTTGGGTGATTTTTTCTCTGGCTCGGTATCTTTTTCGGACTGTACTTCGCCAGCCTCTACGCAGCATCTTGAGGGTGACCTTCGTCAGCGGGGTGGTGCTGGTATTTGTCCTGTGGGAAACCCTGAACGGGAGTATGCCTGGTTACGGCACACTTCCTGCTACGTGGTTTGTGTTTGCGTGGGTGGGAGGATTTGGCGGAAATATCGCCATGGAGACACTGAGCGCCAGGGGAGCACCGCTGTTGTGGCCAATTCCTTTACCACTAAAAATCCCAGTGCTGGGAGAAACGGGAGGAGTGCGTGAAAGCTGGGCCGTTGGAACCTTTTTGATTATGTGGCTCTTGTGGTGGTGGAACCACGACACGAGCTTTCACGCGATAGGGGTGCAATTTGTGCTGCTTGGCGAATTGCTGTGGAAGTCTGTTAGCGGATTCCTAAATTCCTCGCCCTAGTCCAGGCGTAGTATCCCTGCCCTTGCCGCTTTCTAGGCCAAGACCCTGCTTCAACACAATAGCCAGTATGTCCCGTTTGGTCTCAGGCGGAATGAACTGGTTCATTAGCTCCAATACTTCACGTCGGTGAAGCTCGTCGGGGGAGTCCATCGATTCGACAAACTCGTCAATCAGTTTGTGCTGAATCTCAGACAGCGCCTGAGCTGCGACTTCTTTCATCTCATCAAGTTGGATCATCATTTCACCCCCTAGCTCAAAATTAGATGTTTGCCAGAATGGATCACACATGTTCTGGGCAAGGTCTTTTACTGTCGTACCGGGCCGGAGTTCTTCCAGGACCGCTTCAATGCTTTCTACAGATTTCATTTGTTTTCTCCTTAGCTATATGTATGCACCGCCAACCAATCTCGTCCGGAAACAAAAAAATTACGCATGTGTTGCTCTCGCGGTGCATACATATAAAGCATGAACTCAGAACACTTTTCAAATGGAAGGATGAGTCGCCTTTATGTGGCGGCTAATCCAGCAGCAGATTTAAATGACCTTGGTATCGACGATAACACTGATGACGCTTATTTGGGCGAAACAAGTGCTCAGCATATACCACTTGAACTGGAATACAACGACCAGGAAGACTGGTACTGGCATTATGGGGCTCTTCGGCTCTATAAGAAGTTTTACCCCCTTGTAGAGGCGAAAGGGCCTGCACCTTTGACATGGCTAGCCCTACATCGTTTTGTCACCGATTATGCCTGGGTTGAGGGCAAATTGCGATTCATCTTGGACAAACCATGCTGGCCGCTGCACACGGACGCGGTTGATCGACTTGTCATGCTCTATTACGCAAGGAAGAATTTTGAACGAGTCCGAACCACAGAATCGGGCAAAGTACAGACCGAGTTTCTTGATACCTTAACCCAGATCACAACGGAAATACACGAATTGCTTTCGCACTGCGAGCTGCGGCGTGACGAGAATGGAGTGAATCCAAAAATACCTTACGTCCATCACGTCCCAGAGAGGCGGGCAAAGGACTGGGTGCCGAGTATTTTGCACAGGGTATTGCAGTGGGATGGAATCAAACTTCCCGATAGCCCAGTAATGGCCGTCACGGAGAACACTGAGGACTCGGCAAATACCCTGTTAGAACTCCCTTTGACACCTCCTGTTGATCATGAGGTTCAGGACTCGGATGACGGCGGTGACTCGGATGACGGTGGTGGCTCGGATGAGCAGCCGTGAGTGCAACACCGTCAGTGGGAGGGGGTGGGGTCAAGCGGCCTCACCCCCTCCCTACGCCCCGCTCAGCAGATCCGTTGGCGGTGCATACATATAAAGCATGAGTATCCAACTGAAACTGAATGATGTCGACCGACTTGAAGCGGGGCGCAACCCCCTCGTTCGACGGATCGGCAATGGACCAATCGTCAGACCCGGCTCGGTGCCGGGGTACGGATCGATCTTCAATGCGGGCTTGTTGCACCACAGCGGGATTTACCACCTGTTCGCACGAGGGGTCCGTTCCGGCTACCGACGCAACGACCAGGCTGGTCCACGGTTCCTCGATTATGTCTCGGACATCCTGGTGTTCATGTCCAGTGATGGCCGCGACTACACCTTTGGCTACGTGCTGGCGAAGGCCGGTGACGCTGGCGTAGCGTGCTTCGAGGACCCGAGGGTCCAGCGAGTCTTCAGTTGCGGGCACGAACAGATCGTGATGACCTACACCAACCTGCCGCCAGAGGAGAGTGGGGAACCGCACCATATCGGTGCCCACTACCTCGAATACGACGGCGAGCGGTTTCACATGATTGGCGATCACAGTCAGCATCTTGGTCCAGTCGGAGTGCCCAACAAGGATGCGGTGATCTTCAACCTCAGTGACGGACGAGTGGGGTTCATCCACCGAATCCACCCCGACATGCAACTAGCGGTCTTCAACAATCTGAATCATCTTTGGAATGCCGGTCCCGATTATTGGGATACCTACATGGACGATCTTGAAAGTCACGTGCTGCTGAGGCCAACCCCTGGCGCACTCGGGATCGGAGCGGGTGCTCCCCCCATACTGAACAGCGATGGGCTCCTCTTGTTCTTCCACGAGCGCGACGGCGGAGGCACGTACAACATTCAACTAGCACTTCTCGACCGGCATACAGGCGAACTCATTGCTCGCTCCCCCCAGCCGTTGCTGGTGCCCGAGTTGGAGTGGGAACTCCATGGCGATGTCGACAACGTGGTGTTCGTACAAGGAGCGTACCTTGACCACAACGACATTTACCTCACGTATGGCGCGGCGGATAGTTGCGTGGCGGCGGCAACAACGACCGTAAAGTCCTGCCTCAAAGTCCTGCGTGATTGGTCGTATCACGAAGGTTTTATTCATGGCTGAAATTGTACTTGATGTCGCAGACGGACACTTGCGTTACCTAACCCCAAAGATGATCCGAAAAATGGGGCGATCTTTTTGGCACACGAGTCGTCGTTTTCGTATTCAAGGCGGTGTGGGTGCGGTTGGGGGGTGGGCAGAGTTCAGCGAAAGCTTCAATGTGGACGACATTGAGTCGGCTCGTTACGTGGCTTGGTACTACATGCTGCTGTGTAAGTTGTACATTCAAGGCTGCACAGTGGAGGACATGCACGCTTTTGCCAACGTCGACCACACCAAATATCTCACGGCCTGTTTCGCTGATGCCACACATTATCCCGACAATCCCGCTTTAGTCTTGACCCATCATGGCCTGGGAGCCGTATTAGGTGCACATCTTGATATTTCGGGTGGAGAATCAACCTGGCAGTTAGGGCCCTGTTATAGGGAATTATTCGGGCGAATCGTGGCAATTTCGCTAGTGATTACCATTTCGTACGTGCCTGATTCCATGCTTTGTATCGGGTGGGTATGGCGAGAGCCACAACGGTGGTGGACCCGCTCTAGAGCGTGGTTCTTCGAAAGCTACAACCCATCCAACAACACAATTGGGAGTTGCTGGTTTACCACTCCCATGTCCGGCACGGGGTGGGAACTTGCAGCGCTGTACGACACCAACATCTTTGTGCCGGATAACACTCGCCAGGTTTGGAGCAACAGTTTCACGCCAGGAGCGTGGAAGCTGAGAAAAAAGGTACGGCGTGGCAAGAAGACAGTGGCAACCTGGTTCGACTAAAGCCGCATTCGCATGCGAGCTGGAGTTGGACGTGGCGGCTCAGGTTGGATTTGAGTTTTGATCTCTTCTGCTTCGTCCAGGTCTTCAACGAGAGGATAAGCAAAGCTCAGCACATAATCGCTGATCTTCTGAGCCGAGCTGATTGCGGACATTAGTTGGGTATATCGTCGCTTTTTAACCTATTCTCTTAAAATATGATAGGAATAGTCAGGAATTGCAAAACTGTTGACTATTCTGTCTCTAATGGTGCTTCAAAGGAGGGAATATGCAGTCTACGTCGTCTGAGAATAATTCATCCGAAATTGATTCCGTGATGCGCCCTCGCTTGAACATTACAGAATTTCCCCGCGTAATTCATATTATTGAGTGGCTCGGGAACTGAAGTCATGCTCGTGTCCCTTGAAATTTCAGGTAAAAATGTCGTAATCATCGGTTCGGGAGGTGAAGCACTCTCGCGAGCAAAGCAGTTCATCAGAGATGGTGCAAATGTCACCTTAATTTGTGGTCCGATTATTGATGTTGGAAGTGCTGAAGGTGTAAGGGTGATTAAACGCTCTACCCGCGGACGGGATTTAAAAGGTGCCTTTTTGGTGGTGGCGACTGACCGAGACGTAGCCTTAAATAGGTGGCTGGATCGAAAGGCAACGAAATACGGTTATTTGTTAAACACCTTGGATGAAAAAGCTACTTGTAGTTTTTATCATGTTGCGGTGAGACATATCGAGCCTTCAATTGATATAGCTGTCTCCACAAATGGAGCATCCCCAGCATTTGCCTCCCGAGTTGCCACGCGACTTGCTGCGGAGTTTAGCGATACGGATAGA
>JAJYFX010000360.1 GCA_021785315.1 Actinomycetes bacterium
AGTGTAGTAGTCGATTAGCACTCTCGGCCAGCGAGTGCTAAATGTAGCGGAAAATATTTGATTTTTCAAGCCTAAATTTGAACTTGACGAATTATGGCAACGCAAGTGACGGGTACGCACCCAGGGAGAGATCACTGGGACCGAAGTTTTCGAGTCTCCAAGCGCCTGCTGCCGCGATCATCGCGCCATTGTCTGTACAGTTCTGACGCGACGGAATGCACACCGCAAGGTCGAGTGCATGGGCCTTCGAGGTTAGCACCGTTCTAAGCCTGGTATTCGCTCCGACACCGCCCGCAAGCGCAACCGACTTGGCGCCAAATATCGAAGCCGCATTCAATGTTTTCTCAACCAGGACATCCACCACCGCGTCTTCAAAACTTGCGGCGATATCAGAAACCCCAACGTCGGCATTCCTCTTTGCGTAGGTCACAACTGCAGTCTTTAATCCCGAAAACGAGAAATTGAACGAGCCGTCGCGCAGAGCCCGAGGAAAGCGCACGGCCTTAGGATCGCCAAATTGTGCTTCACGTTCGATTTCGGGACCGCCGGGATAGCCAAGACCGAGAAATCTGGCAACCTTGTCAAAGGCTTCCCCCGCGGCGTCGTCGACGCTTTGGCCAACAACTCTGTACTTGCCCGGTTTCTCGACCAGCACAATCATCGTATGTCCACCGGATACCAGAAGCATTACCGATGGATAGACAATCGGATCCCGTTCAAGACGCACTGCGAAAAGATGCCCTTCGAGGTGATTAACACCCACAATCGGAACGTCCCAGGCCAATGACAATGCCTTGGCTGCGGCTACGCCAACCATCAACGCTCCCGCCAGACCGGGCCCCATGGTAACGGCAATTGCTTCAATTTGCGGCTTGGCCATTTTCAGTCCGGCGCCTTCAATGGCGTCTCTTACCACGCCAAGTATCCGCCGCTCGTGCTCGCGGCCTGCCAGCTCCGGAACGACTCCGCCAAACTTTGAGTGCACCTGCTGCGAATAGATGACCGAGGAAAGTGCTGACGTTCCATCTTTGACAACCGCCACGGCCGTTTCATCACATGAGGTCTCGATGCCCAAGATCAGGCCATTGGCGACGGAATACGAATTCAACCCCATAGGTGCCTGCGCCGCCTCGCGGACTCGACAACTATGCCCGCATTAGCTTCAATGCTCTTAACCCGTTCGTGGTATTCGCCAGAATCTATGTCGTACGCCCACATGATCAAGGCATCCTCGTTATTCTCCTGGTAGTAGCCCTTTCTGATCCCAGCCGGCTGAAAACCAAACATTTGATAGAGCTTCTGAGCTTTAAAGTTCGAAACTCTAACTTCGAGAGTTATTGCCTGGATTTGTCTCTCCCAGGCACGCCGCACTGTTTCAGACATGAGCCGCGTTCCGATGTACATTCGTTGCCAACTGGGATCTACTGCAATGTTCGTTATGTGAGCTTCATCGATGACGTAAAGCGTTCCGCAATAGCCTGTCACCGCTCTGCCGTGCAGCGCAACTATGTATGACCTCGTAGGACCCTGAGAGAGCTCGCTCTCGAACACCGATCTAGTCCATGGATTAGGATACGCCCTTCTTTCGATATCCATAACCTGCTCGAGATGCTTCTTTCGCATTGCCACGATGTCCAGCGAATTGAGAAACTTACCAAGATCCGGCTTTTCAAGTTCGCGCATCGGGGAACCTACCTGTCTTTTGGAAAAGCATGGCGTACGTCAAAGTTTACTTTGGCATCCGCATCCCGTATATAGATGACTTCGACACCTTCGGGCGAAATGAATTCCTCGGAGAAAGCTAGAGGAAACGCGATCTCGAAAAGTACCGGCATGAGCGGATACGCTGTAGCGCTCCCCGCGAAGTGCAGAGGCTGGGAGGCGGAAGAAAAGGAATCTCTGTATTTGATTGCCCCTTGACCTACCAAAAGAACGGACTCCGCCATGCTCTCAATCTCCGTCGCGACATTCTCAGGACTCGCAACCGCGTAATCGGTGAGCCTTTCTACGCCTCCACCCGGCACTTTGCGATAAACCGCATAGAACACTTCCCCGCGTCGCGCATCGACAAGAGAGACGATGGTCCGCGGACAATTCCCCTGCGTGTAAGCCTGTATATCGAGAGAGGACACTGGAACGATCGGAATCCCTAGCCCGCCGGCGAAACTCTTGGCAAATGAAACTCCAACTCTCAGACCGGTGAACAGACCAGGACCAACATCCAGCGCTATGGCGCTGATCTGTGAATTGGAAACCCCTGACTGTTCGAGCAATTGGCGAACTGCCACGCCAATCGACTCGAGTTGATTCTTGGGACCCGGAAACGAGACAATAGCTGGCGGCTCGCCATATTTGCACAGCCCAAGCGAGGTCATGGCGGTGGCGGTATCGATCCCCAGAAGGATCATCAGGCCACGCTCCAAATTGCTTCGATCTCAGCTTCCAACTGCATCATCCTGTCCTTGAACTTCGGCCCATTCAGATCAACCGTCACGAGGCGCTTTGCAGTTCCCGCAACTTCTTCATCTATCGAGAACTCTGAATCGATACGCTCGAAGGTAATCTGCACGTAACTAGGGCCTAATAATCCAAGCGCCCGCTCCCCCCATTCGATTACAACTAAATGGCCGTCTTCCAGCAAGTCTCCAATGCACAAAATGTCAAGCTCATCCGGATCTACGATCCGGTATATATCAATATGATCGATTGCAACCCGGCCCTGGTAGCTTTTCACAAGTACAAAAGTGGGCGAAGTCACGATCTCTTTAACTCCCATGTGACCTATAAGCTCTCGAGCAAAAACGGTCTTGCCTGAGCCGAGATCCCCACTTAAAATCACGAGATCGCCCTTTTGCAGATAGTTCGCTACCGTTTGGGCCAACAGCTTGGTGTCCCCAGCGTTTTCGACCACAAACTTGGACATCTCATGCTCCTAATGCAATGCTGCAAGCCAGCACAAAGTCACTTTCCATAAGCTTCACTACCGACTCACCCATTCGCAGGCCGTATGAGGGGTGGAATGTGGCAATAATTGCTGGATTTAAGCCGGACAGATTCCTGCCTCGTAGTCTAGTAAGCGAAGCGGTTTGTCCAGATAGCGTCTGAGCCGCAGTTGAACCCATGCAAAGAATTGCTCTGGGACGAATAGT
>JAJYFX010000361.1 GCA_021785315.1 Actinomycetes bacterium
AGCCATATCGACAAGGGAGTAAGCGGCGGCGGAAGCATCGCCGCGCATGCCGGCAAACAGGTCTGGGATTCCAAATGAATCAAACTTTGTTGACAGGCCGCAGTCGCGATTGTCAAAGCGAATTACGAAAAAACCCATTGCGGCAAGTTCGTTGCAAATTACCTTGGGCCATGCAATCATTTGGGCGCCAAGACCCATTATCAGCAGTAGCGCCGGGGATTTTGGGTCGCCAAAAGTGTCAAATTCCAGTTCAATACCGTTGGACCGTGCCGTTGCCATGGATAGTCCTTCCTGCCTTGACCACAAAGACTGTATACCAAGCTAATCCGATGCCGATCTTTGGGCAAGGCGCAACCTGACCGTGAATTTCACCTGGATGAGTCCGGAACTCAGGTGCACAAGCCAGCCTATAACCTATCTGCCGGACCATTTTCAATTGCCGAAGCGCAATGTTATGACAGTAAATTCCCGTGCGGCGCCAGACGCCCAACCGCTCGAATGATTGTTATTAATGCGTCTTTGGACTGGTTTTCACGATAAATCGACGAGGGTCTCGGTCGTTGGAAACTATGCGGTTTGATGCCGCCGCGAAAGGAGCCCCCGGAGACTCATAAAGCTCTAAAGGTGTTATCTTGGCTCACCGTGTTCGCCATTGACAATGCAATCGCGGTTATCAGATACACGCGGGCTGCTCAGAACTTCTCAGGGCCGAAAGAGGCCGTTCATGACCCATCCGTAGGATTAGCGATGAATGAAATGCGCCCGGATTTATCCCTGGACCGGCGTAAAGCAAGTCAGGATTCTTTGGTCCACCAAATCAAACGGCTTCGCAGCTCCTCCAACGGATGCTCCGCGAGAAATTCCTCTATTAGCGGATCCATCGAGGGATCAAGGCAAACCCTCTCTCGTATGGATCTCACCATTTCATCATTTCCCGGATGCGCGAACTGCCTGTCCCTGGCGAAGGTTAGCGACTCAGGCTTGATCCCCAGACTTTCTATAATCTGAACCAGCTGGCTGCCTGTCGGTTGACATGACCGATCGACGTTCCAAAAGTGCTTCCACGCGCCTATAGTGCTCGAATGAGGATGGCTCTCGTGAACCTCGATCACCACGCCAGTAACCGCGGAATCATTCAGTTTCAATATGAATTCGCAAGGGTCGGGAACGTTATACATGACATTTGCGCAGATCACGACTCCGGCGCGACCCACCTGATCGCCTACTTCGGGCCATGCGCCCTGCACCAGTCGAAGGTTTACGCCAGTCTCGTCGAGTTCGACGAACCTTTGCCTGAAGGCGTCCAACATCTCCTGGGACACGTCTACGGCGGTGAGCGATGCCAAATCCTGTAGCAGCAACAAAGAGATGCCTCCTGCGCCGCATCCAACATCAAGCACGCTTTTGTTTGCCGGCTCGGACGACAAAGACAGCAACTCCCTGATCTTGGTTATTGTGGGAGAGCTTGCGCGAGCTTCAGATGGGGCAAAACTTTCAGGCCTGAGTTTCCACGGCGAGGAACTGGCCTTGCTTAGAATCTCGTCAGGAATCGCCCAACCTTCGAGTGAACGCCGCCACTCTTGACACAACGCCTTGCTATCCATGGATCCAGGTTATAGCCAGCCCGGACCTATATCTGATCGAGGAGGCGCGATTTCGCAACATCATACTCAGCTTGGGTGATCGATCCGGACTGCATGAGATGGGCAAGCTTTGTCAGCTCATCAAGGGGAGAGTAGGCCTTTGAGACTCCTTGGATCGACGAACGCCGCGAAATCTGGGCGGTAACTAGCCTGACAATGCGCCCAGGCCTGCGCACGTACTGGAGGGTCGTCTTTCCGTGTTCGCCGGAATGGTCAACTTCAAGCAGGCCGTATCCGAGGATCCGGCTAGACAGCTTCTGATTGAACGATAGGTTAGAGATTTGTGATATTGGGATCTCCTGAGAGCGGCGCCCAAGCACTCCGCTCACAAAGATGAGTCTTTCATTTGAAACGATCAACCGAGAGGCCTTGTATTTCGCAAATCGAAAACCAAATCGCCCAAGCAGAAATACAAGCAGGGCCAGCGGAAATAGGATCGTCCAGGACGGCAGAAACGAAACGTAAATAATTGCCAAGACAGATCCGGCCACAACGACGGCAACCTCAACAATTGGTGCCATCAGCATGCTCCAATGAGGTTTTTGATCGATTACCAGATCTTCGTCTTCGTTTAGCTCGAACTGCCAAAGCGCCATGGCCCAATGCTACCTGAAATCGGCGACGGACGACTTTAAGCAAGCTTGGCAGCGATCGAGCCGGCACTAGCCAGAGCCGACCCATCCGCGCCAGCGGTAACGGGCATGTACGTCTTGTTCTTTTGAGCCTCGTCGACCAAATCGCCGAGAAGCTTTCCAAAAGCAATCTCCGGTGAAATGAAAAGATACTTCGACAGCGAACCGGGAATCGTGTTCACCTCGCTCACGTAGAGCTCATCTTGACCGTTCGAAAGAAAATCAATCCTAGCTACACCTCGCAATGGAAGAATGTCAGCGACTATTCGCGCATACTTTTTCACTGAATCGGCGAGAGCTTCCGGAATCACTGCAGGCAGCTCGCGCGGCGCCGCAACCATTCCTTCGCCGGCGACGTATTTGTCTACGTAAGTAAGAATCTCCGAACCTGACCCAGTGCGGACGGGCTTCTCGATTGCCGACAACTCAACTTCGGGAAAACTTTTCAGAGCGACCTGAAGATCGAAAAGCTCCGGCTTGTACGGCTCTATCACAGCGCCCTGGCGAAGATGAACATTTGATCGAAGTCTCGCTAAGGCCGTATCGAAATCCTCGACGATGTCGATTCCGATCGACGATCCCCCGTACCTTGGCTTCACTATGTAGGGCCCTTCAAAGCCTGGATGACCGACGGTCCCGCTCAAGAGTTTCCGCGGAAGAGTTGGAACTCCGTGGGCTAAGAGCAGCCCTCCAAATGCCAGCTTATCCATGCCTACAGCCGCGCCTTTGGATCCCGGACCGGTATAGGCGATCCCTGCGAGATCCAGCAGTGCCTGTACAGAGCCATCTTCGCCGGCGCCTCCGTGCAAGCACACGACAATTACGTCGATTTCCAATTCGCGGGCTTTCGAAAACCTGCCGCCACCGGCAGCCG
>JAJYFX010000362.1 GCA_021785315.1 Actinomycetes bacterium
CCCCAGTCTAGGCGAACTTAATTTAGCCCGCAGATCCCAGCTCTACCTGGTCGCATGGAAGGCTCTGATGGAGCGGGGAGTGGATCCCGATTCCCAGAGTCTGAGGGCTGCTTCGTCAGGAATTGTTGCATGTTCGCTCGCAACCATGTTTTCGTGGCTTGAAGCCGACATGAACTTCTCCTTGGTGGACCTGACAAGGTCGGCCTTTGCGATCATGTCGCAAGATCTTAATTCGTGATCTGGACTGCAAAGAGAACCGAAAATCAGGGATACGCGCTATTTGAAGGCCGAGGTAATCCTGTCGAAGATTTCCTCCAGTATTTCTGGCTGAGTGGCGAAATTTAGCCGAGCCCAGCCAGCACCTGGCTTGCCGAAGTCGGATCCCGGGCTGAGCGCGACTCGGCCCTCTCCAAGGAGGTACTCGCCTGGAGCAGTTGCAGCTTTGGTCGCGCGGAAATCGAGCCAGCCAAGGTAGGTGCCTTGGGGTGCAAGATACTCGATGCCGAAGCTATTCGCGCGGACGAATTCGCTGAGCATTTCCCGGTTTCTCTCGAGGGTAGCCATGGTTGATTCCAGCCAGGAGTCACCTTTTTGCCACGCCGTCGTCGCCGCAATTAAACTCAGGCTCGATATAGAGCCTCTCACTGGGGCATCGTAACGCTCATATCGAGCTTTGAGCTCCGCGGAGCCGAAATGAACCACGCTGCACCTTAACCCCGCAATATTGAATGATTTGGTCGCTGAATTCATCGTTATTACATTCACTGCAAATTCTGGTGATATTGAGGCGAATGGAATGTGGTAGTTGGGTTGATAGACGATATCGCAGTGAATTTCATCGGCAACAACCAGCACATTGTGTCTTGCGCAGATCTGGGCAACCTTGACTAGTTCCGTTTGGGTAAAGACTCTTCCGGTTGGATTATGTGGAGAACAAAGTAACAGAAGTTTGGTGCGCGGGTCACTCGCAAGAGATTCGAGCTCCTCAAAGTTTATCTCCCAGGAATTATTCGATTTGATGAGCGGGTTCTCCATCAGATTGCGTCCGGTATCTTCAACTGAGTGCAGAAACGGGGGATAAATGGGTGTCTGGACGATGACGCCGTCGCCTGGTTCCGTCAGTGTGAGCAACGAGATTACAATGCTCTGCACAACGTCGGTGGAAACAAGGCCCAGATCGGGGTCGAGCGGAGTGTTGAATTTTTCCAGATACCGATCAGAAAAGGCGTCAATGAATTTCGCCTCTAAATCTGCGCAAGGATAGCCCAGATCTCCACAATCGATTCGCTGATGCAAGTCGTTGGCTATCGCGGGCGCAATGCCTAAATCCATATCGGCAATCCATGCCGGCAAGACATCCGTGGGGTATTTCATCCATTTTGTGCTCGTGGATCTATTGCTGCGAATTTCATCTTCACGTTGAGACATTTGAAATCTTTCGTATCGGTTTTGATACCAGAATAGTTGTACCTAAATTTCAGGAAGTAATCACGGATCTGCAAAGTCAAGTATCTAGGTTGGTTTTCATATCTGGTGTCAGTTTTACCCGGTAGATCTGGTCTCTTTGAAGCAGTGCAACGATAGTGCCTACCAGCAGCATGACGAGGGAAGCAACTATTCCGAGCCTGACGCCGTGGGAGGTATCGGATATGGCTCCAACGCTTATCGGGCCAATAATCTGCCCAAAGGCAATTGCAGTCGTATAGACGCCTATGGCGCTGCCTACGAGGTGTCGCTCGAGGTTTCTCTGGGCGAGAATTGTATAAGAAGTAGCCACGGACATGATTGAGGATCCGAAAAGAAATGCCGAGATCATCAGAATTGGGAAGTTTCTAGTGATAAGTGTGAAGGCGGTGCCGACTGAGGCCACAAACAAGACCGCGGCAAGTCCGGTTCCTCCCTTTAGCTGTGCCAGGATGCGACCCCAAATTGGACCCGTTACCATGGCCGATATTCCAAGCATTGCCCAGAACCACGCGATAGCCGAGCTTCCGCTGCCTTCCGCGGTTAGGAAGGCGATTAGAAACGTGATGAATGATATGTAGCCAGCTCCGAACAAGACCGAGGTTATTATTGATGGCTCCAGACCTCTGATTGGGAATTTAGGAGCGGCTTTTCTGGTATGCCTAGGGGGTTCTATGAGGTGCCTGGTCTGCGGGATTGTCAGCGCAGCACTGAACAAGCAAAAAGCCGCCATGATTACCCATCCCCACTGCCAGTGGGATGGACCGAAGTAAGCGAACAGCGGTCTAAGGGCAAGTCCGGAAACGACTATCCCGGTTCCGGCACCTGCATAGTAGATTCCAGATGCGGTAGCGGAGGCCTTATGTCCGAGATGAGACGAACTGGCGGAAATCAGGCTGCCGCCAGCCACAAAGGTTACGCCACCGCAGAGCCCGGAAAGTGCGCGCGCGACGACGAGAACCAAAAAATTCGATGACGAGCCTGACAGTAGTCCCATAACGGCCAGCAGCACGATCGACGCGCCGAATGTTTTTTTGGCTCCAAATTTATTCGAATAGGTCGTTGCGGTGAATGCTCCAAAAAGGTAGCCAAGGGCGTTCACAGTGTTGAGCGTCCCCAGCTTTTGATAATTCCAATGGAGGGCTGACTCCATTGCTGGAAGTATCAGCGAATATGAGAATCTTGCAAATCCGAGGCTAGATGCGGACGCCAATGCCATGGCGCCAGATCTCAAATAGATGTGGTCGGTAGTAGTGTTCTTAGAAAGGGCGTTTGTGGTTTTAATTTCGTGCTCATCCCTTCAATTTCGCAGCTACATTCCCGTAACTATCTTGCGGCAATGTCATGATTCCGTGATTCTTGAAGATTGATGTCAGCAAATGTGGGAGTTCTTTGCATGACCTAGGCGTAAATGTCATGACACGCAATGCCCCCTATATGCACGCAGCTTGGCTGAGTCTCGACTTCTGAGAATTCGCAGATAGACCTTATCTTCGCAAAAGGTTGCTCAAGTTTATACCTGTAGAACCTAACTATATGTAATCCGCAAAGACAATTTCTGAGGTGTGTAAGAAGGGGGTGAATGAAGATAGAAAATACGACCACCCTCACTTCCAGCGAATAGCTTTCACAGTCGATGACGGTTTGACGAGCGGTTT
>JAJYFX010000363.1 GCA_021785315.1 Actinomycetes bacterium
GGCGATTTCCAGCCGCTCGCACCATCGGCGGGCGCGGTCCTCCGCCTGGGTCGCCTTCAGCCCATGCAATTGGCCCAGTAGCACAAGCTGGTCGAGCACCTTCATCTTCTTGTACAGGCCACGCTCTTCCGGCAGGTAGCCGACGCGGTGCAGGCTTTTGCGCGTGAATGGCTGGCCGAACAGCGTGACCGTGCCGGAGTCGGGCAGCGTCATGCCAATCATCATGCGAATGGTCGAAGTTTTCCCAGCGCCGTTCGGACCGAGCAGTCCGAACATCTGGCCGGCCTCGATTGCAAGGCTCAACTCATGGACGGCAATCTTGGTGTCGTAAGCTTTGGAAATTCGATCCAGTTCGACGAGGTTCATGCGGGGCGCGGTCAAGTCAGTTGTTGGCAGTGTAGCAAAGGGTGATTTCTTGCAGGCGAATCCTGGTCAATGTGAAGTAGGAGTTTTCGGTCGCCAATAAACCAGAGGTGAATGACGAGAAGCGACTTATCGTTCCTAATCTGGTCCACTTCTGTCTTACCGACAAGAAACATAAACAAAGGCGCGGCGGACGCTGCCGGGATCCGGATCAGTACAAACCACTCTTATTCGTTGCGAAGCAGCAGCGGCTTGGGGATCGGCTGTAGAGGCATGGTTGAATCTGGGCGAAGCCGTCGGTCAGTTGAGAAACCGAGCGGCTTTCTTCCGAATTCGAGCCAATGCCTTGGAGATGGGGGTGTGGTTCGCGTACCCAAGTTCCGTGGCGATATCACCGAGCTTCGTTGTCCCACTACGCAGACAGACAACTACGTGCCGTTCCTTCTCATCCAGTAAGGCGGTGAAGTCCTCCCAGAGCAGGTTCTCGGTGTACTCGCTGGACGGTCCATGTACCGGAAGCGTGTCCTTCAACTCAACAAAAGAGACGCGCACCTTCGAACGCTTGGAGTAGAGCTTCCGCTCGAAGTCCTCGCGCGCGAATGACCATAGAGGGGAGAAGTCGTCAATCACCCGGTGTGACTTTACGGCATCGATGATGCTACGTAGCCGCCCGTTCTCGTCAGCCAGGTCAACCAGATCCTTCGTCACCTCGGTCGCGTCCTCTTCACCACACCACAAGGTGCCCCCCATACGGGGTCTCTCGATCGCGACCTCCTCGAACTCCTGCTGCCTAGCTTTCTTGAGTTTCTCACGCTGCGTTTCGGTTTCAGGTTCAACCCTATCGAAGG
Organism: Actinomycetes bacterium; assembly: GCA_021785315.1. Next base: position 1,212 of record JAJYFX010000363.1, read on the forward strand.
TACTCATCACGTTCTCAGTAACCATGATGGCGTAAGGGAGCCAGAAATCGAGATTGTGCGATAGGACAGTGAGGGGCTCGGTTTTGCTGAACGAGGCAAGTCCCGAACCGGGGTTGATGTGCTTCCAGATATGTTCGGCAAAAGCACGACTGAGCCGAGCTTGGAAATCAGTAGGCAACAATTCCTCCGTCCACCAACCATTTATCGGCCACAGCGGACGTTGCAATGCCGGCAATCCATGACGATCGAGCAACTTCTTCGGAAGCATGTGGTAAAGGGGCGCATAGGCGGGGTACTTCGTGGCAGTGTCAGCAAACAGATACACATTTGCCTCTTTAATCCGCTCCAGCCAACTGGTGATCGCAGGCGATTCTCCGCCCCGTATCCCTGTGTATGCCTCCTTGCGATACTGGCCTGCTTCCCATAGGAAGTTCCAGCTGGCGAGCATGCCGGTGAGTTCGAGATCCGTACCCAACGAACGAGGCATGAATACGACCTCCGGCTTCTCTGGGGCCTTTGCTACCGGCACGAATTGGTAGAAGAACGCAGGAGAAAGTGTTGACAGCTCAGGGAAACGGTAGGACTCGACATCCTTGCCCGTCGCTAAATGGGATTCCAGGAACTCCTGTCTGTTCCATTTGCTCATTGTTGATTCGCTCCTGTACCTCTAACGACACTTCTGCCCTGAAATGTTCCAGAGCGAATTAAAAAGTTCTATACGGTCCCATTCCGTTTGTCTCTTTCGGCAAGCATACGCCGAAGCTCATTTCAAAGAACGGCTATTGCCTTTCCGGGGCTGTGCCCATCCATATTGCTCAGGAACCCTATCTCAGATGTTGCACTCAGGTCAAACCACTCATCCAGAACAGCTTGGCTTTCAGTGCGCGAATTAGTAACGGCCAAAGTCGGCTTGTGGAAGCGATTGCGCTCCCGTATCACGGGCGAGTTGGAAACTGGTACGTAGCCATCACAGCTCTGTATCAGGGCACGACTTCAGTCGTGCCGCAACTGTTGCGAAAGATTCGGGGCTTTAGCCCCTGCCGCTTTTGCTTTGCCAGATATATGAGGCAATAGGGAAACTTCTCGGGTGAGTCCACCAACCCGGCCTTCACCGGGTTTTGCGCCAGGTATTCTCGATGCCGCAAATAGCTCTCTCGGTCATTGACGCGTACCTCGGAAAACCCGCGCTGCCAGACCTCTCCCAAGTTCCCCAGTTCTTTCTTCAGGCGGTAGGAGAATCCGCCCTTGATGAGTTGCATGGCCCTTTCGACGGTCGTATCGCCTGTGACTGTAAGCAGCAGATGCACGTGGTCCGGCATGATGACGAAATCGTGCAGTTGAAATTTTCCCGCCGCTACGTAGGAACGCAGCACGTCGATCAACAACAGGGCATTGCGCTCCGACTGGAACAAGGCCCGCCCCATGCTGGTCTTCGTGGTGGCGAAAAACGTGCGCGAAGAGCTTAGAATTTGGGTCGAACTGGCATTGCGAAGAGGTTTCGCCATCGCAGGGGCTGAAGCCCGGCTCCTTTCGCGGACGGTACGGCATGGCTGAAGCCATGCCCTGATACAGAGCGCAATATCGAGATGCCTGATACAGAACCCAACGTCGAGATCCCTGATACAAAACCCAACGCCAAGATGCCTGATACAAAGCACAATGCCGATATACCCAATCATAGAGCCGAGTGCTTCGATGTCCGGATATAAAGCGCAATATCGAGATGCTACGTCTCGATGGATGAATCGACGATGGGGAATGTTGGGGGCGGTTTCGGCCAGCAATCTAGTGTAGTCCGCCACACAGATGGTCATTTATTCAGGACCGCCCGAGCGCGTGTGACCTTTTCCAGGATGTCCGTGGCTTTGGCGGTCCAGATGAAGGGCTTGGGGTTCTGATTGT
>JAJYFX010000364.1 GCA_021785315.1 Actinomycetes bacterium
AAGCCAGAGCATGATCAAGTCTTCTGCCGCCCGGCGAAAGGCCGATTACGGGTTTCGGAAGGTTGCACTCAGACACGAGATCGAAAACCGGCTGGCACATCATAACCATTCCGGGACCGCCTCCGAAAGGAGAATCGTCCACGGTCTTGTGCGCGTCAGTCGCGTAATCCCGCGGGTCGTGTACCTCGACGCTGAAGATCCCCCGCTCCCTAGCCTTTGAAAGCAGAGATTTCGAAAGATAGGAATCAATGATCTCTTGAAACAGTGAAATTACTGCAATTCGCATCTAGGCCTCGCTTTCGAGAAGACCCTCTGGAATCTTGACATGGATCGCACCGCTAACGCGATAATCCAGCTCACCCTCTACGACAAATACAAGTGGAATGACCTCGCCCGTTTGAAGCACGAGAAGGTCTGAGGCCGGATTTGCCTCGAGTGCCGCCACAACCCCCAACTGGTTCTCATGCTGGTCAATTACCGGAAGCCCCACAATTTCATCGATCCAGATCTCGCTCTCATCGGCTATCGGCGGAGCAAACAGGGGCTTGCCTCTATAAGATTCTGCCTCCGTGCGCGAGGCTATCCCGTCGAATCGGACTATCCACCGACCTTGATGCGCAGATGACGCCACTACTTTCAGATGGCGACCGTCGCAGGCGAGCATGGAGCCAGGATCAAGCCTTTCGGACCTGTTTGTAATCAAGCCGACGATTACCTCGCCTTTGATGCCATGCGCTTTCATTATGTAGCCGACTTCCAGAGATTTTTCGGCCATAGCGACTTTCGGAAGCTTATCGCTCAACTATTTCAACGGAGGCGTCGAAGCCTTCCCGCGCGCCGGCGGCCCGCACAATTGTTCGAATTGAATAGGCTACTCTGCCTTTGCGGCCAATGACCTTGCCCATATCTTCATCAGCTACCTGCAGCGTCAAGTGCAACTTGCCATCCTCGGTTATATCCCTCTTGATGCTGATGGCATTCACGTCATCGACCACTTGCGATGCTAGATATCTGAGAAGCGAAATCGCAAGTTCCTCTTCAGTCTCTTCAGTTTCTTTGTGATCTAACGGCTCAGTTGTACTCACTTGATTACTCAGCTGCCTTAGCCTGGAACTCATCCCAAGCCCCAGATATTCTCAACAGCTTGCCAACGGTTTCACTTGGCTGGGCACCCTGGCGCAACCAACTGACGGTCCGCTCATTATCAATGACAATTTTGGACTGTTCTTGCTTCGGGTCGTAGAAGCCCAGTATTTCGATAAATCGTCCATCCCTTGGCGAACGGGAATCCGCAGCGATGATTCGATATGTAGGCTGCTTTTTCTTACCCATCCGAACTAAACGTAGCTTGACCGCCACTCACTACTCCTTATTATTCTTTTTACTAAAAACCAATCTGACCTAAGCCACCCTATTAATCAAATTCGGCATCAGTCATCAGCCGCTATAGTCTAAGGTCTTTCCCCCCGTACCGCTGCAGTGCCGGACAGTTGGCTCCTGAACCGCGCTGTGATAATACTCTAGGCTATCGACGCTTCTTCTTTTTGTTATTTGACCGATTCGGAGACTTTTTAGTTGGCGAAGGTCCGCCCATCCCCATAGACCGCATCATCTTCTGCATATCCTTGAACTGCTTGAGCATCGTGCCCACCGCCGCCGTTGAAGTCCCGGCACCATTGGCAATCCTGGACCGTCTCGACCCGTCTATCATGTCCGGATTGTTTCTTTCCGCCTTGGTCATCGAAGAAATGATCGCCTCAACCTTAACCAGCTCGCGCTCATCTATATCCGCGTTCCGAATCTCTTTCGGCACGCCGGGCAGCATCGACAAGACTCCCTTGAGGGGTCCCATCTTCTTGATTTGTTGCATTTGCTCCAAAAAATCTTCGAGGTCAAATTTTCCACCTTTTAGCTTCTTGGCGCCTTTCTCGGCGATCTCCTTGTCAAGAGTCCTTTCAGCCTGTTCGATAAGGCTAAGCACGTCTCCCATGCCAAGAATCCGGTTTGCCATTCGGTCTGGATAAAACAGATCAAAATCGGCCAGCTTCTCGCCGATTGAAACAAAGCTGATGGGCTTGCCAACCACTTGGCGCACCGACAGCGCTGCACCTCCACGCGCATCTCCATCAAGCTTTGTGAGAATAATTCCATCCAAGGCCAGGGCATCATTGAACACCCTGGCCGAGTTGACGGCATCTTGTCCGACCATGGCATCGATAACTAGAAATGTGTAGTTTGGGGTAATTGACTGAGATATCTTGCGCACCTCGTCCATAAGCTCCTGGTCTATGGAAGTGCGGCCGGCCGTGTCGACTATCACCACGTCGCGGCCGATGCGACGAGCCTCTTCAACCCCTGCTCCGGCGGTGTTTACCGGGTCCCCGGGAACTGAAAAGACAGGAACGCTTGCTTGTTCTCCCAATATCCTAAGCTGCTCGACCGCAGCAGGGCGTTGCAGGTCGGCCGCAACCAGAAGCGGATTCCTTCCCTGGTGGCGAAACCAAAGGGCGAGCTTGGCCGCCGCGGTGGTCTTGCCGACACCTTGCAGTCCGGCCATAAGTACCACCGTTGGAGGCCTGCTGGCATAGCTGATCTTAAGATTTTCTCCGCCAAGAGCGTTGGTAAGCTCGGCATTAACGACCTTAATTACGTGCTGGGCAGGAGAAAGGCTGCGAAAAAGCTCTTCGCCGATAGTATTTTCGCGAACTCGCTCAATGAACGAGCGAACCACTCCCACGTTCACGTCGGCTTCGATTAGCGCCGCCCTGATCTCGCGCAGAACCGCGTCCACCTCAGCTTCGCTGAGTCGTCCCTTTCCTCTAATCCGGGAGAATATCTCCTCAAAGCGATCGGTTAGATTATCGAACATTTTCTGAAACCTCAGTCTTCATCAGATAATTCGTTTTGAACGTCCATCTCAAGCAGTGCGTCAAGAAATTCGTCGGGAGAAAAAGCGATCAAATCTCTGACCTTTTCACCCACTCCAACCAATTTAATTGGAACCCCCAGCTCAGCTTCGGCTGCCAGCGCGATCCCTCCCTTGGCGGAACCATCGAGTTTGGTCAACACCACACCGGTTATCCCGACAGCCTTTGCGAACTCCCTTGC
>JAJYFX010000365.1 GCA_021785315.1 Actinomycetes bacterium
CCTGGTCTCCAGGCCCAGATGAAGAGATCATTTACTCCGATGAGGTTGCCGGCCACTTGAAAGGAGTTATACGTGAATTCAATCGCGGTTCTGGGTCGTCGGCCAGGATAGCTCGGCTGCTTATAATGGGGCGCCCTCCGAACCTTGACCTTGGTGAGGTTACTGACAAGGGCTCCATTAATCAGCGGCAGGTTCTCGCCAATCGCGCCAAATTAGTGGATCTACTTTATTTTGATCCGCCGATACCGCAAGTGATCCTTATGGAGACTGGAAGTTCAAAGAATAGACAAGAGTAGCGATCTCAAGTGAAAAATTAAAACCAAACGAAGTCTATTCACTAGTCTGCCCAGACCAGTGGCAATGGTTTTCAGTTGTACCCGCATGGTACTGGACGAGGTAATGAAATCATCCAACGCAGCTATTCCAGCTGCTTTGTACGGTCGTCGCGATTTGCACGATGACAGGGTTCGCTTGGCGAGATTTCAATTACTGATGTCGCCAAATCCATCTCCAGCCATGCATTACAACTCACGCAGGCCAACGCGGCTCAGATAAATAGGGTTTTGATCGGCTGGAGCGTGTTTCAGCCTGACATTTTTATGGCACGCCAACAGCCGTTGCTATTTTCGGCGCCGCTGGTGAAATTGGCCCGATAGTCGGCCAAACCTGCCCGAAAAGAGTCGTATCGCCCAACATGGCTAAAGGGGCTGTTATGTCAGGCCGAGACACATAGCTCGCAGATGCAGCCGTTCACATACCCGACTGACACAGGCTGTCATATCCGGCTCAGTCACGCCCGACGGGGCGCCGGAAATTGAGAACTTGGCATTGGATACCTTTGGTCCAGACCAATGGCAGGAAATTCTATGATCCTCGCCGGATGACCGACGGCCAACTAAGCGGATCTTTCGCTCAGCGGGCGGGATGATCCAACTTCTTTCAGACGGGGCAGCACCGAGATTCACTAACTGGTGATCGTGCTCTTGGATGCTCGAATTAGTTCTTACAGAGATCCCTCGCAAAAAGGGAAAGGCGGTGATACTGGGTGCCAACGAGGGGCTCGACTTAAAGAGAGGGAGCTGAAGGCAGCCCCTTCAGCCTTGAAGACGGCCTTGCAGTTCTATCTAAAATGTATCGGCAACCTCATTTTGTTCAAATTACAAATGTCTCAAGATCATATCCGACGCTTACTTCGCCTGAGAAAGATTTCTTGGCATCATCCATGTAGACATCAGGTACACCTCCGCCCACAAGATGAGAAAGAACGAGATGTTTCACATTTGCAAGTCGAGCAATTTCTCCAACTTCCAACGATGAAGTATGGTAGCTGAGAATACGTTCGAATCTTGCGCGGGCGGCACCGGTCGACTGTTCTATCGAAAGCCTGAGTCCTTCGTCCCACGCAACTTCATGCACCAGTAAGTCTGCATCTTTCGCATACTTGATCAGGTTGTCACATCTTCGAGTGTCTCCGGAGATGACAATCGAGCGCGAAGCAATTTCGAATCGAAAACCAAAAGCATGCTTAACTGGTTTGTGATCAACACTAAATGCAGTAACGCGCCAATTGCCGTTCCTTAAGGACCAGCCGTCATGGACTTCAATGATCTCGGGTCTGAGACCAGTTTCATCCATTGCGCCTTCATCGCTGCGCAGTAAAATATCCTCCTCGTAGGCGCTTAAAAGGCGGTCGACAAAAACTTTCGTACCAGGAGGTCCTACCAATAGCGGAGGAGTGGTCCACCAGCGACCTTCCCATCCAGCCCAGAGAACATCTGCGAGACCAGACACATGATCTGAATGAAGATGCGTTAGAACAATGTGGCTGAATGAATAGACGTCGCATTCCGATTCCAGAAGACGGTGAAGCGCGCCAGGCCCGCAGTCAACCAGCACTAGATCTCCGTCAATTTCTACAATCTGGCTTGGGCCGTGGCGAGCCTTCCTCGCGATTGGCGTCCCGGTTCCCAACAGAACCAGCTTGATAAAGAATTCCCGACCAGCTGATGAATCCACTACTTAACCGCCTCCGGTGTTTAAGGTTCACTACTAAATAGCAACTGAGAAAAGTCATGACGACTTGGCCGCTTGATTGAGGCCGAGGCAAAATTGCAGGCAAACTCGCTGATAATCTAGGCGCTTCATAAGCACCGTTATCTTATATTACAAGAAACGGCAGCTTTGAAAATGGGCTGGAATCCCCTCCTAGCACGGTCTAGCGACTTAATGCCAAGTTGTAATTCTGCCTCGGACACAAAGTATGTTGCAATAAATTTATGGCTCAGCTCACCCCAAAGGTGTGCCGCCAGGTCCGGACACCAAAGTGTTGAAAGTCTTGTCTTTCGCATTCCAAATGGTTATGTATATATCCGAGGGAAGGATCCCTCGATGATCGTTCACCGAGAAGTTGTAGTCCGCAAAGAGGCCAGGCGCATTATGCAAATTTTGCATGTAGTTAAGTAGCTGGTTAGCCGTGGCAGATACCCCTAGCTTTTTGACCGCGTTGATCAGAAGTTGTGCCGGATCCCACGCCAGCGCCCATGCATCGCTAGGCACACCTCCTGCTGCCGTGACTGCCTGGTCGAAGGTCACCACTTGCTGCCTGACGGCGGGATTTGTTATTTGCGAGTGCGGAATATCAAGCAGAGCGGTAAAGAAATACAACTTTTGCGGCAGGAGATTAGACAGATGTTCTAGCTCGGCAGGAACCTGATTTGCATTGGTCGTCAGCGTCGGAATGCTTTTCATTCCCAGCTGAGAAATTCCTTGCAGAACGGTTCCAAACGGGGTACCAGCGGTCCAGACCACGAGGGCCTGCGGCTGAGCAGCTTTAATCACAGAGAGTTGAGTGGTTACAGCCGATGCAGATGGATCGAATGTCTCGTTCGCAACCAAGTGAATGGAGGAAAACTTCGGCAGGGCGAGTGCAGCTTTCAATTGAGTAAGCCCGTTTACGCCATTCGCGTCAGTAGATGTTATTGCGGCGATCCGGGTCCATCCTTTCGACTTGAAGAAGGTCAGATATGCCTGCGTATTAAAATCTGAAGGAGTACCAGCTGAAAAGACCATGCTGCCCGGCTTCGGGTGCACCACAGGCGTGAGG
>JAJYFX010000366.1 GCA_021785315.1 Actinomycetes bacterium
TTCTCAGCGGGCATGGTCAAGCAACAGGCCCGGAAATCCTGCCACCTACTGGAAAGGATTAGTCAATGCGCCTGAGACTTGTCTTGAAGCGCTTCCCGTTTTCGACGTAATTGGAGACAATTAGGGAGAAACTGCCCTTTTTGACCCGGTCTGGGATGATTCGCGCAGGTGCGCCAAGCGCCATTGAATACGACGGAATGATCGTATCGTTGGTCACTACGGAGTTAGCTCCAACGAGTGCATTGCTCTCAACAAGTGCTCGGTGGAGAACTATTGAGCCAGACCCAATAAGCGTGTCATCCTCGACGACGCATCCTTCAAGGTGAGCGAGATGGCCGATTACGCAGCGTGAACCGATAACGGTGCCGAGACCAGCTGATGCGTGTATGACGGTTCCGTCTTGAATAGATGTGTCGTCGCCTATGGTAATGGCTCCATAGTCGGCTCTTAAAACCGCCATCGGCCAAACTGTTGAGTTTGAACCTATGGTTACGTCTCCAATTACAATGGCATCGGGATGGATAAAAGCGTCGGCATGGATTTTCGGCACCATGTCGCCGAGTGCATATATGGCCATGTAATAAGATAGCTACTATCCAGCGCAGAGTGTTAACGGTTTCTGTGTTTATGTGCGAACAACGGGCATGAAAGGACAATTCGATGGCTGAAGCTGCGGGTTCTGATGTGCTTTACGAGCTTGACCTCATTTCGGAGGAACTTGTTGAACTGCTGGAGGCCGGGTTACCAAAAGGACGATGCGAAACGGGAGACGATGCTCTCCAAGGCTGGGATTCCAAGCAGATTGTCGCTCATATGGCTGAATTGTGCGAATTCTGGCGTCTGGATGTGGAAGAGGGGCTGAGAAGGCCAAGAGTTACAATTGTGGGGCGTTCCGCGCTCGATGAGGACCGCTCCCGCAGGATCGATGCTCTATCAGCGATGCCGACTTCAGATCTTATCGATCGTATGACATTAGAGATAGGCAAGACGGTTGGCTTGCTGGCCTCACTAGATCCAAAGGATCTTGAAGCCACCGTGACACATTTGACCGATGGCCAAATCACCATTGGCGATATGGTGTCAAGGCATTTGATTGCTCATCTTGGTGAGCATCTTGCCCAGCTGAAAGAGCTTGAGCAGAAGCCGCCAGCCCACTCTTGAGCAGCGCTAAGAGTCGTCGTGGAGAATGGCATCAGAACATGGTGTCAGAAAATGGCGCTGAGTTCCTGCGGCGCGACAAATCCAACTAAAGATTGAGATTGGTTGCTGAATTAGGCGGTGGTTGGCATTTGTGAAAGGCTTGCGACTACGAATACTGGCGTAGAAAAAACGCTCCCGGACAGGGCGAACGAGTACAAGATATCCTAAGTAGATGCGTCTGACTTCGCCCGCATGCTTTTTGCACCGTAACCGATCCGGAATACGCAACTGCGGCAGAATTGGCGGCAGTCTATAGCCAGCGCTGGGAGACATTGTATGCCTTTGACGAGCTGAAGACCGATCAGAATGAACTAAGTAGAGTACTCAGATATCAGTCCCCAACACTTGCCTACCAAGAGATCTGGGGGGGTCGCGCTGCACTTTGCCACAACAAAGCCGAGGCACGCCCTGCCCGGGGCGTTAAGGAAAACCTCCGATCGATTTTCGTTTATAGGATCTCTCCAAGTCGCGCGCAGAAAGGCCGCGGCAAGACCGGGCATTCCTCCTCAGGTGCTCGCTGACGCATTCACTAGGGCGTTCAGCGACATAAAGGACCAGGTACGTCCAGAATATTCGCGCGCGGCGGTATGATCACCACTGTTTCGAAAATGGATGTGTTCCCATTCTATCCAGTACTCCGAGGACGGAAATTAACTGAGCCGTCCATTCAGCAATGGATCTCAGCTTCATTGTCTTTCGACGGCTCCAAGTACCCGGTATCGTTCCAAACCTGAACTTCAAGTGGTCGAAAACGTCATGCGGCATCATTTGTTGGGAAATTTGTGGGATCAAAAATTCTTGCGGGGACGCATCATCGTATCTGGGTGAAACAAAACTCAGGCTCAAGGCCGTACCCCATGAATTTGAAAAACGGATCTGCTGATGAGAGACCATGGTTCCTAATGGACCGATTGCATCCCTTGCTTAGGCACTAGGCGTACCAGTCACTGGTCTCGCCACTACAAAGGTGTCTGGCACTCCTGTCAGCTGATCTATGTCAGAGTGTTGCTTAACATTTCACGAGCTAAAGTACTGTGATACCAGAACGAATTCAGAGTCCAGCAATCAGTATTTGACATCCGCATAGACTCTGACCGTTCCGGGCAGACAGCACTGCTGACATTGTTATCACCGAAGGCGTATTTGCCGGTCAATCCCTAGTAATTGTCACTAACTTGGCCAACCCGAATGCTACAAGTGCATAAATCAACATCGCCACAAGGGTGAAGGTCTCAAACCGGGCTATGCCATAATGGAACGAATAACCAAAGAGGTTGAAAAACGGCTTCACAAACGGATAGCTTGCATTGTTTATGAACTGAACTATTGCGTTTGCAGGGTTGGCGGAGAGCAAGGCAAATATGAAACGCAAAGCCAATAGCACCAGGAGAACGCCTGCAACATACCAAATGATCCGCGCGGCAATTGTCTGGAACCTGCGACGGCTTCGATTTGGCTCGTATACCTGCTGGGTGGACTGCGTCGTATTGCCAATGTGGCTCGTAGTTTCTCGGACTTCTTGAAGTGGCTCTTTCATAGAATTCGCCCCTTTCTTGAATACTCTCAGATCATGGGGTACTAATTAACCTTTAGAGATAACTAACCATTTTAGACCTTCGAAGGTATTTCCCGCGCACTGGCAGACAACATGAGAGCTTTCTAATCTGCAGCTCACAGGCCCAACTCACCCTATCTAGAGTCCTCCGCCAGGGAAACCACAGCAATAAAAAAGGTCACCAAGGATGGCTCCAATCCCTAGTGGCTGGCTCCCAATCCCTTGCTCCGCATAACAGGGTCCCGTGCAGTTCGACCACTCATATGGGAGATTGGGCAGGACTTACTATGGAGGTAATCAGCTTGGGTGCCCG
>JAJYFX010000367.1 GCA_021785315.1 Actinomycetes bacterium
GGCATCCCTTGAAAGGGTGACGCCAAGGGCTTCGAGGACAATACGCGTTATATTGTTTTCGGGCTGCTGCTCGGTGAGGCCAAGGGAATTGACCTGAACCCCATATCTGAACCTGCGCAGCTTAGCGTCGCTGATATCGTATCTGTCTCTCGTTATTTGGTCCCATAACTTGGTGAACGCCCTCATCTTCGAGACTTCCTCGATAAATCGGATTCCGGCATTGACGAAGAACGAAATCCTTCCCACCACTTCGGGAAAGATATCTTCATCGATCTGCCCGGATTCTTTGACCGCGTCCAGTACTCCAATGGCGGTAGCCAGGGAATATGCAATTTCCTGGGATGGAGTGGCGCCTGCTTCCTGAAGATGATAGGAGCAGACGTTTATAGGGTTCCATTTGGGAAGATTCTTGACTGTGTAAGCGATCATGTCCACAATCAGCCGCTTGGAATGCTCCGGCGGGAAGATGTACGTACCCCTCGAAAGGTACTCCTTCACTATGTCATTCTGGGTGGTGCCGGACAACCCGGAGATCTCGGCTCCGGTTTCAAGCGCGTTCGCAATGTACAGGCCAAGCAGCCATGGCGCTGTCGCGTTTATGGTCATCGAGGTGTTCATCTTTTCGACCGGGATCCCGTCCATTAACTCGCGCATATGGCCCAGGTGCGCCACGGGAACGCCAACCTTTCCGACTTCGCCTTTGGCGAGGGGCGAGTCCGGGTCATAGCCGATTTGCGTGGGCAAATCGAAAGCAATCGACAGGCCGGTCTGACCCTTTGCAAGGTTGTTGCGGTAGAGTTCGTTAGAGGCCCTGGCCGTGGAGTGACCGGAATAGGTTCTCATTACCCAGGGCTTGTCTCTCCCTGACAGTCTTGAGTTGTCTTGCTTTTCAGTTGAAGTCATACCTATCCTTGCACATTTAATGATGAAACCTACTCGTTTATTTCCCTTAGTAGTGATGTAAATTCAGACATCCAACAGATGGGATTTCCCGAAATTACTCGCAGCTGTACCGCACACGTAGATTACCCCAATCTGCGGGCGACTTGCGAACCGAGCGTGCTCGCCTCAGATCAACGGAGGTCACCTCATCGGGGGCTGGCAACAACAGTTGCGCCGTTACAGGTATGAAGTTCTCGCGATAAGAAAGGAGCGATTACAGACGATATCGGCACTTTGCCGCTTTTATTTCGATGGGCGTCCGCACCTGGCGTTCTTGCCAAATAATTGCTTATCTGCGATCTGCCAGCCTAGGAACAGCCGAGTTGCACAAGGGATGTCATTAATACGTCCGTAATTGGGCTGGCTGCAAGCTGAATTGGAAATGTGCTTGGCTTCAAAGGCTAAGAGTCGGGCTTGACTGATTCCGGTCTCAATATTTGTAAAATCCGGCCTTGGTCTTTCTGCCGTGCAACTTAGCTGTCACCATTCGCTTCAGCAGCGGTGCGGGAGCGAAATTTGGATCTTTGAATTCGTCATAGAGAGAATTGAGTATTGAAAGGGCTGTGTCTAGACCAACGAGATCGAGCAAAGCGAATGGTCCCATTGGAAAGCCGCATCCGCCTTTCATCGCAAGGTCGATGTTCTCCTTGGATGCCACTCCCTGCTCAAGAAGTTTTACAGCATTGTTCAGGTAGGGGAAAAGCAGGGCATTTACTATGAAGCCCGCCTGGTCCTTGACAGCTACAGGCTGTTTGTTGCACGATAGCGCGAAAGCTGTAGCTGCTTGAATCGTGTCTTGGGATACGATCAGAGTTTCGACGATTTCGACCAGCTTCATCACCTGCACCGGGTTAAAAAAATGGATCCCACATACTTTGTCCGGCCTTGATGTGGCGGCAGCAAGTTCGATTACCGGGAAGGTCGAAGTGTTTGTAGCAATTATGGCGCTGGGCTTGCACGCCGCATCTAGGCCCTTGATCACTCGCAGCTTCACATCGATGTCTTCCACCACGGTTTCGATAAGGAGGTCGCAGTTTGCAAGATCGGCGATGTCATTCGTGGGGCGCAGACGGCTGAGGTCGTCGTCGGCCTGGGAGGTGCTCTTCTTGCCCTTCTCGATTTTTCTTGCAAACGAGTCTTTGATCGAGTTAACTATCGCCCCAGCGCTTTCGGGAGTTCGCGAAAGCAAAGTTACTGCGTATCCGGATTCAATTGCGGTTTCAGCAATTCCCGAACCCATGATGCCGGACCCCACTATACCAACTGAATCGCACCTCATTCCGATACATTACTAAGAGTCGGCCTTAATTTTGCCCGATTCAGAGGCTTTTATAGAACGGCTTGCGCGCAATCCGCTCTTCCACGGTGCCAAAAAGAACAAGCGGGCAACTAAGCAGGCGCGGAGCAAAATCGGTAACGTTTTGGAGCTTGGATGCACCTTCTCGCGGAGACTCGCGACGACAGCTAGATGCCTAGGCGTCGCCTCAATATTTTTTCCAACCGCACAGCGGGATTCTCGCTGAAGTGATCGTCTGTCTCGAACAATGCGTCTTTTGTGCGACTGAAACCTGAATGTCAAGCTGTGAATAATGTTATTATCATTTCGAACTGACTTGTTAGAGACAAAATAAGCTTCGAACCATAGCTTTACTGTTTCGCGGGGGCGAGGAACATTATCACTCATGCACGAGAAGAGGAATGACGTAGGTTCGAGTGCAACCGTGCCATTAGAAGGTGCCGAGTTGCCTTCAAAGCTAGAATGGCTCCATGCTTTGATTGAAAGATCAAGGGACCTTATGGCGGTCACCGATCCAGAGGGAAAGATCCTCTTTATCAACAGGGCGGGCCGCAGTCTGCTTGGACTTGACGGCGAGACAGAGCTGGGGAACCTTTGGTTATCGGACTTTTTTGAGGCTGATGGTCGGTCGTTGTTCGGCCAGATAATAAAACCCACGTTATCCCAAAACGGGAGCTGGGAGTCGGACAGTTATCTGCTGCAGCCACGGCAAGGCGAGGCAATACCGGCGGCAATTAACGTTGCGCTACTGGCTTGCGGAGATTCCAGGTCGGGTTGTGACATCATCTGGACCATAAGAGATCATCAGATC
>JAJYFX010000368.1 GCA_021785315.1 Actinomycetes bacterium
CGCCGCAAGCGCGGGAAGCACCTCGAAGAGATCCTTCCCTGAACGTTCAAGCCAGCCTCTGAGCGCCACCTCCCGTTTGCCTTCCAGCCTGCGGTAATCCAGACCTACTGCGACGCCATCAGAACGTATCGCAGCGACCTGTTCAACCAGTTCCGGGTTATCGATAGCCATAGTTCCAATGATCACCCGTGCCACTCCGGCATCGAACAGTTTTTCAGCATCCGCAGCCGACCTGATTCCGCCGCCAACTTCTACGCTGATGTGAAGAGTTCGGCAGATATCTCTGATAACGTCCCGGTTTGGACCGAACCTTGAGCGTGCGGCATCCAGATCGACCAGGTGCAGCCATCGCGCTCCGCGGGCCTGAATCGCCTCTGCCGCCTCCAAGGGATCTCCGTAGGTGATCTGACGGTCGAAATCCCCCTGAACCAGCCTCACGCACTGCCCTTCGATCAAATCGATCGCCGGCATGAACTCCATTTATACCGTCGCCTTTCGCTCGCAGTACTCAAAAAAATTAGAAAGAAGCTTCAACCCGGTGCCTGACGACTTCTCCGGATGAAACTGAGTACCGAAGATGTTCCTCTTAGAAACTGCGGCGCTGAAACCACTACCATAGTTGCATTTTGCAACTGTGTCATCAGTTATATCAGGGGCGTACGAGTGCACAAAATAAAACCAGGGATCATTGGGAAGACTCTTAAACAGAAAACTTTGCTCCCCTTTATTCACATATTCAACCTGATTCCAGGCCATGTTGGGTACCTTCGGCGCTCCCTCCAGCCGCCTGACCCATCCATCAAGCAGGCCAAGTCCGGGAGCTTCGGGGGACTCTTCGGAGCCTTTGTAAAGCATTTGCATGCCAACGCAGATTCCCAGCAGAGGAATCTCCAAATCGACCGCCTTCATCACCATGGACCCAAGCCCGCTGGAATGAAGCGCCGTGACACAGGCGCCAAAGGACCCTACTCCGGGCATGATTATTCCGGTCACACCAGCAAGGTCAACTGGCTGATCCACTAGCACAGCATTGGCACCTATTCGCACTAGTGCCTTCTGAGCAGAGCCCAAATTTCCAATTCCGTAATCAGTAACGACTATCAACTAGATTCCTAACAACCGCCTCGCTCATTCACGAGCCTATCTTTAAACGATATAAAGCCGCGGGGAAACTACCTGGCGATCCGCGCCACTTCCCGGCGTAGTTAGCATCGCTGCCCGACGACCGCGCAGCCCAAACGTCCCACGATTGAATTCTAGGCCGTCAGATCTTTTCAAGCGATGCGCGCCGCTAGCTACAGCCGATAGAACTGGTCCAATCTGACAACTGAAATCAGGCGACAAAAACGCAGCGGCAAGTCACAGCAACCCTTTGGTTGATGGGACCGAATCCCCTTCAACGGCAACCGCTTCCCGTAGGCAGCGTGCAAAGCACTTGAAAATAGCTTCGACGATATGGTGGTAGTTCCTTCCCCTCACCACGTCGATGTGAACGCTAATTCCCGATGTGGAAACAAATGCTCTAAAGAACTCCTCCGTCAACTGAGGATCGAATCCCGGCGTGCCAAGAGGACTCCCGGAATCCAGTTCGCCGTTGAACTCAAGAAATGGCCTGCCCGAAAGGTCCAGGGCGACTGACACAAGAGCCTCGTCAAGAGGCAGCGACAGAGATGCAAACCGCCGGATCCCTACCTTGTCGCCTACCGCTGAAGCAAAAGCCTGACCCAGCACTATCCCAGCGTCCTCGACAGAATGATGCGCGTCCACGGCTACGTCACCCTCGATCGCCACGTCCAGGTCTGTGTGCGAGTGCTTGGATAGCTGAGCCAACATGTGGTCAAAGAAAGGAAGTCCGGTCGAAACCGAATGGAGTCCGACCCCATCCAGATTCCACGAAACGGTGATTTTCGTCTCAGCGGTGCTTCGCTCGACGACTGCACTTCTATTACCCTTGGTCAACCTCACTCCTTAGCTCAACGAGCGCATCAGAAAGCACTTTCAGAAATCTATCATTTTCTTGCGGGGTGCCGACGGTGACTCTGAGACAATCCGACAATCGCGGCCAGCCCGAACAGTTTCTCACCAGCACAGATCCATCAACCAGTATTTTCCACAGTTCATCGCCTTTTCCATGCGGAGCACGAAAAAGTATGAAATTGGCCGACGATTTCCAGTAGAAAACATCCAATGCATCAAAACCTGCCTCGATCTGGTTGCGACCAGCCAAAATCAGGTCATGTGTCGCCTGCATTGCATCGAGGTGACCCAATGCGAGTAGTCCGGCCGCCTGCTTGATCGAATCGATGTGGTATGGAAGGCACGTAGCCCATAAATTGGCAATTATCTCCTCGGGGCCAATCAGATAACCGAGCCGAAGGCCGGCCATGGACCACACCTTGGAAAATGTATTCGACACCACGATGTTGGAATGCGACTTGGCTAGCTTTAAAGCGCTAAACGACGCGAACTGTCCGTATGCCTCGTCGATAATAATCAAAGGATTCGAATCCTCGGCCAATTTTGAGATGATGTCAGGATCCTCATCAAGTCCAGTCGGATTATTCGGCGAACAAAAAAACACGATGTCCGGGCGGTACTTGATATTGGCGTCAAGAACCGCTGCTAGGTCTAGTGTGAAATCCAGGCCCCGCTCGATCTCGACAAGTTCTGTTGAGGTCACCTTTGCAACTTGGGCATACATCGCATAGGTAGGCTCAAATGTCATTGCTTTTCGACCAGGACCACCATAAGCCAAAAGTAAAGTGGAAATTACCTCGTTGGAGCCGTTGGCAATGAATATCTCGTCTGGAGAGACGTCATGCAGTGCCGCAAGCGCCTCCCTCAGCTTGGCCGCGGTCCGGTCCGGGTAACGATTCAGCGACAACTTTTGAACGGCTGCCTGCAGATCGGAGAGGAACTCAATGGACGGACACAGAGGCGATTCGTTCGTGTTCAGGCGCACATCGACCTCAACCTGTGGAGAGTGATACCCGCCGAACAGAGCGAGGTCCTTTCGCATACTAGGCATCAGATTT
>JAJYFX010000369.1 GCA_021785315.1 Actinomycetes bacterium
AAAAGCCATTCGGCCTGGATGACGTCGTCATTGTGACGTCCTATGTTTCCGACATCGGCACCAGGAGCATCAAGCTCAGGCACGTTACAACTGCTTCGGATGGCGAGATACTGGCCGATGCCTATACCGTTCACGTTTCAATCAACGAAATCACGAACTCATCCATTACTCTCGATGAACTGTTTGAGGCAATGGGCCTCTAACCCGATAGCAGCCATATCCGCTTTCTTTCAGCCGCCTCAGATTTTACGGTGAGAGATCGATCGATAAGTCGTAGCCAACTGCGCAGAAGAATAGACAGTTGCCAGCCAAGCAAATTCGTTCGGTCTCCAACACGAGGAATACAGTAACGGGTCGATCCTGAGTATTGACAGCGCGGCTGATTGCGCGTCGGTTATCGCAACATTCCACTTGTTGTATTTTCGGCTCGTGCTGGCCAAGATATCTGGGCAGGAGCACGAATCAACCTAGATCCCTTTGGATTAGCAAATGGCAGAAGATTTCGAGACAAGAGCGACTAAGAACCAGGAAACGAAGACAGTGTCGCGAGATTCCGATTTGCTGACCGAAGGTATGCAGCAAACCCTTTAGGAACTGCCTGGAGCAGAAATTGATGAATCGGATATTGCAATAAAGAGGGAACGAATTGAGTTCCGTCTTGGTTTTCGCTTAGGTAATTACCGGCGCAGCCTGGTGAGCAGCTGGGGAAGAATACGACTGAGAATTCCAAGGGACCGCCAGGTTAGATTTTCGGCTGAAATATTTGAACGTGCCCAAAGTAGGTCTCAGGTCCCTATGAATTTAAAAGTATCAGTGCAGCCTGCCAGACCTGCGTCGTGGAAAACTTCCGCCTCAGCAGTACTCGGGTGACGAGTTTTCTAGCTCTCCAACACAAGCCGCTCGTGGCGGCTGGCCATGACAGATAGCGCCAACCCAAGAACTCCCACGTCGCGCAATACCAAATCTGAGAGACCCGCGGTCATGGTCAGGCTTATTACGACCTCCAGCATGGTCGCAGCGGCTACCGCAGCGAGCGTGCGAGGCAGTATGCCCATTATGAGCCCTACCGCCAGGATGCTTAGAATTACCCCGTGTATGAGAACGAGTATTTGAGCTAGCTGCGACGAAGGAGAAACGAATGGCACGTAGCCAGTCCAAAGCCTCGGTACTGCAAGCTCATGGTATCCGAACCAAGCCAGTACCAGACCCAGAATCAGCCGGCCTAACGTAGTGACCCACGGCGCCAGCGTATCGATGCGGTCATCGAATGAACTGATTTCCACTGATTTTTTGGAGCCGCGGTTCACTTGCTTGGTGCCGGCGTAAGTTGTGGCGCCCGATACACCCAACTTATTAATCTCATTAGTGGTGCTCATCAACGCACCGCCGAAGCTTCTGATTCCGGATTCATTGTTTTCGGTGGCAAAGGCATTGCTACTCGATGATCCTTCCTTGAGAATTTGTCACTATGATCCCATCATCGCCTGCGCTATAGTCGCTGCTCCCAGAGTCGTCTCCAAGGCTGGTCTCTACAAAATACACTACGTCGCCCTTTTGGAAAGTTGACGTCTGCGGCGGCGAACCTGATCCTGGAACTGATACCGACACAAGCTCGTTGTTGCCTGACAGCTTGACTGAAATGTTGAAACCTGCCGTTGCCGTCTTAGCCTGCGAGCTTTCAGGCCCTGGATAGATCTGATACGACACGCTCGAGTATTGGGTGGACGAAAGTGCCGGACCCAACTTCGGTGCAGTAGTTGGAGTGGTGGAAGTATTCGAGGAAGTGCTACCCTTCGATGCCGATGAAGCAGTTGAAGAACTCTTTGTAGTCTTCGCGGATGTTGTGGATGTTGGAGCTGAAGCTGAAGACGTCACCGACAAGGATGCGCCACCAGGCGATATCCCGTGTCCATACCCATGCAGGGCAAGCCCAGTCGCACCGACAGCGGTTACCGCCAGGAGTATTGCGCCTTTTCTGCCAACATTTTCGCTTGCTATTTGCAAACTAGGACCTCAAAACTATCAATAACTTGAATACCAAAATTTAGTCATCTTCTATAAGAGACAGATAAGCACCGCTGGCTGGCCTTCAAACAATGAAACTCTCATGGAAATCGCTGCAAAAGTACGACAATCAGAGGATGCGCGCGACGGGTTGAACTTCTCTCGGTGTCGAGTGCACGCAGTGTTTGTTCTCTTGCTTGCAGGGCGCCACCATGCGTTGGATGCCGAAGTTGCAAGGGCCTGCCATGGATGCGTCAGGCCGTCTTCACTGTTGACGACGCTTCAAACGCCTCAGCCCGAAGCGGTTCGGTGCCGTTTGTCGCTCATTCCAGACTCAATTATTTAGACAGAAAACATCGATGCCAAAACTCCCGGATAATCTGGGTCGCGCAGCTCAGGAACTAGAAGTCTGCGAAATCTCTTTTCAGCCTTGTGGATATTATCTGGTTTCGACGTGAAATAGCGATGGTTTTTCGTTATATTTCCTATTACAAATGCCTTTACGACCTGAGAGTTCATGGGCTCACGCCCCGAAACATGCTGCGCGCGCGAGGCGCAATGGGCTGAAGAAGGGTGCTACCGCGATCTTACTCCTCGCGGTTTTGGTCTCCATAGTTTGGGTGACCGCCTTCCGCGGCGGGTCCAAGACCAATGCAAGGACGCGAAGTTCTACAGGCTCGATTGGTTCTGGCGGATCCAATTCCGGGGGCTCATCTGGTTCAGTCGTAACAACCGCAAATGGCGCTTCGTTCAACGTGAAGTCATGGATGGCCGCGCTTGAGGCGAAGGTCAAGGGTCAGCCCGGGCATCTCCAGCCAGGATCTGATCCGTCCGCCCTGCCCGGGCCGATCCTAATTGCCGATGAAGGTAACTCGAGGCTGCTGCTGGTGGATCCCAAGGGGAGGATCCTTTGGCAGTTCCCTTCTCCAGGCAATCTCGCTCCCGGACAGACTTTCGTCGAGCCTGATGATGCCTTTTTTGGCCCGACGGGTTTGGACATCATGGCCACCCAAGAGTCGCAATTTGT
>JAJYFX010000370.1 GCA_021785315.1 Actinomycetes bacterium
AATGAGGTAAATCCACCGATCGCAATGGTCACCGCTTATGATGCACCAGGAGCACACATGGCGAGCGCTGCCGGCGTGGATATCATTTTGGTCGGTGATTCATTGGCGATGGTTGTCTTGGGGTATGACGACACATTGTCGGTCACCATATCGGATATGGTCTACCACACCCGGGCGGTGTCGCGATCAAAGCCGGATTCCCTGATTGTTACGGATATGCCTTGGATGTCATATCACACTGGGGTGCACGACGCCGTGAATAATGCGGCCCAGCTGATCCGTGCTGGAGCTGAAGCGATCAAGCTGGAAGGCGGGGCAAACAGAGTCGATGTGATCAGGGCCCTTGTCGATGCTGAGATTCCCGTAATGGGCCATCTTGGGCTCACTCCCCAGTCAGTGCATGCATTTGGCGGATTTTCGGTGCAGGCGAAAACTAGAGAGGCTGCGAAGAAGCTTCTCGATGACGCACTTGCAATTGAAGAGGCGGGCGTTTTCTCAGTTGTGTTGGAAGCGGTACCGAATGTAGTTGCTGCCAAAGCGACCGAACTCTTGAGCATTCCTACGGTTGGCATAGGTGCGGGACCGCACTGTGACGGGCAGGTTCTCGTTTTTCATGACCTATTGGGCCTGACATTTGGCCATAAGCCAAAATTCGTTAGACATTACGGCTCTCTTGGCGAACTCGGAATTAAAGGTTTAGAAGGTTATGTCCACGACGTCAAGATGAGGAGTTTTCCCTCGCCGGAAGAGGGCTATCAAGTGAGCCAGGGCGAATTCGACGGCTTCACATTTGATCGAAAATAGCCAGGTCGATCCATTTCTCTGGCTCCGATTGAAATGATGAAGCCAAGCGCCGGTCGGAGCGACTAGCGTATCATCGGATAAATATGTGCGTATTTTTATTGCATATTAGATAGTTAATCCAACCTGCTCTGGAAGTGCCAGAGCCCCGATAAGGGTCCATAGGGAGGAACAGCCGTATGAAACGGCCATATGAAGTCGTTTTGATTATTGATTCTGCGCTCGATGAGGAGACGATCAAATCAACCTTGGACAAGACAACAGATCTTGTCAAAGCTCAGGGGGGGCTTGTAGGCAGAGTCGAAAAATGGGGGCGTAAGCGTTTTGCCTATGAACTCAAGAACAGATTGGAAGGCTACTACGCAATCGTCGAGCTCGATGCCGAGCCTGAAGTAGTCGCTGAACTAGATCGCGTCCTGTCAATCACGGATGAGGTCCTTCGCCATAAGATCATTCGCACGCCCGAGCCGTCCGGCAAGCAAAAAGCTGCTGTCAAGTCTGTCTCGGAGTCGGTGGCTTAACGGTCTGAAGCCGCTTTTCCAAGAACTCTAGAGGAGTCAGGAATGTCAAACGGAAATACCATCACAATCGTAGGGAACGTAACCAGAGATCCCGAACTGCGCTTTACTTCGTCAGGGCAGGCAACAGCGACGTTTGGAATTGCTGTAAACCGGCGCTGGCAAAATCGCCAGAGCCAGCAATGGGAGGAAGCCACGTCTTTCTTCGACGTGGTTTGTTGGCGAGAGATGGCTGAAAATGCCAGCGAAAGCCTGAGCAAGGGAGCGAGAGTCATAGTCACAGGTCGTCTTGAACAACGGAACTGGGAGACTCAGGATGGCGAAAAGCGGTCCAAGATAGAGGTAATTGCAGACGAGATCGGCCCATCGCTCAGATGGGCGACAGCTCAAATTGTCCGAAACGAGCGTAAGGGATTTGGCATGGACACCGGCGAGGTTCCAGTCGCGGGATCAGCCAGCGTGCCAGCTCCAAGCGCTTACACATACGAAGAGGAACCTTTCTAAACCATGGCAAGAAATAACGATAGAGATCGAGATCGTTCGGGAAGCAAAAAAATAGCCAAAGAGGTGGTGCGCAAAGGCGGGAAGAAGAAAGTTTGCATTTTCTGCGTCAAGCAGATTGACACCATCAGCTTCAAGGATGTCGATATTTTGCGTAAGTACATGTCCGACAGGGGCAAAATACGTGCGCGTCGAGTTTCTGGCAACTGTTCACAGCACCAGCGTTCTGTCGCGGTGGCGATCAAGACAGCGAGAGAACTCGCGTTGCTTCCCTATACCCAGCGGACTGTGGCTGAGCGCACTGGTGGCGGGCGCGGTGCTCTTCGAGGCGCGAATCCAACCATGGCGGAGCATGAAGTCACTGCATCTCCCGTCGTTGCTCTTGAAGAGCTCGGCGTAACGGATGAGTTTGAACCTGAAGAGGAAGAGGCGGAGGAGTCAGAGTAATGAAAGTAGTTCTTCGTTCTGACCGGGCGGGACTCGGAAAATGCGGTGATATCGTCGACGTCGCCGATGGATTTGCCCGTAACTTTTTGCTTCCAAAAGGTCATGCCATCATTGCATCCGATGGAATTGCTCATCAGGCGCAGGCCATGCGCAGTGCACGCGATGCTCGTGAAGTTCGGCTTCGCGGATCCGCTTCGGAGCAGGCTGCTTCTCTCGAAGCGCTTTCAATCAGGATCGAGGCGCGGGCGCAGGAAGGCCGGCTATTTGGCTCGGTAGCACAACATGACATTATTGAGGCGATAACCGCAGCTGGCGGACCCGCCATTGAGCGTCGTCGTGTTGAGATGGACGAGCACATCAAGACCACGGGAACTCACGCTGTTAAAATCAGGCTTCACCCAGAAGTTACGGCGACTGTTCAGGTTGAGGTCATCGGAGTCGAATAGAAGGAATTGGTTTGAATTGTGTCAGTTTGATTTGGACTGGCGCAATTAGTTCCAAAGGGGCCGACTATCGAATATGATAGGTCGGCCCCTTTCTATTTGGATTGGCAGATGACGCAGGTACCAGGGAAGTCAACGAGAAAATCTAGAGAAGTCCTCCAGAGGGCGACACCTCATAACCTCGAGGCCGAGGAGTCGCTTCTTGGGGCCATGCTTCTTTCCAAGGATGCCATCGCTGATGCAATTGAAATCTGCCAATCGGCGGACTTCTACAAGCCATCGCATCAGCACATTTTTGAAGCTTTGACGGCGGCA
>JAJYFX010000022.1 GCA_021785315.1 Actinomycetes bacterium
TCCATACGCGAGACCGGCACCGACCTCCGCAAGACCTTTCCTCAAGTCAGGATTTGACGTAGCGGCCGCTGAAACGGCCAACAAAACATTAAACACCCGAAAACCTCCTAATGGGCTGGGTGGGCCCGCACCAATTAGCTAACAACAACTACTCATCGTGGCGTGGGGAGACTTTCCCCGGTAGAACTCTAATCCCTCGGGATCTTCATTCAAAATGATTGGAGAGATTTAATCTCCACAATCAAACTCCTAGCTGACTTTGACCGATGACGGCTACTTCCTTTCTCTACGTCGAACCACTGCCAGTTATCCTTAGTGCTGGCTCTTCATTGCCTCGGCAATGTATAGAGCAGACAAAATTGTGAAAATAAAAGCCTGAAGAGCACTTACAAAGACCTCGTAACCCGTCAGCGCGGTCAACATCGCAAACGGCAACGGCAGAATCACCAGCCCGATGCTCTTCACAAACATCGCTTCGGAAATCACTGCAAATGTCAATAAGAGCAGGTGACCAGCCAGCAGGTTTCCAAAAAGTCGGACCGCCAGGGCAAAGGGCCGGACAATGAAGTTGGAGAGAATTTCAAGCGGAACAAGGATCAAAAGCAAAGGCCCGGGAACTCCCGACGGGATCACGGCGTTTTTGAAATAATGTCTCACCCCTTGCGCCCGGATACCAACAGTGATAAATGTAACCCACACCATTAGCGCCAACGGAGCCGGGACTGACATTCGGGCCGTTGCTGGCATCTGAATAAACGGGATTACTTCAAATAGATTGGAAAATAGTATAAAGAAGAAAAGTCCGGTAAGGTATGGCGCCCATGGTGCGCCTTCTGCGCCCATAACGTCGAACACTATCGAGTTGTTGATAAAGTCAACGACCGACTCAACAAAGTTCTGGATTCCGCTTGGCACGAGCTGTCTTTGGCGCCCTGCGATATAGAAAAGCAGAAGCGTGAATCCAGCTGAAACCAAAGTGATAAGGCCAACCTTGTTCAACGCAAAAGGCGTGCCGTTAAAGGCTATAGCCTTCCAGTTTAAAACATCGGAGATCGGAGGGAAGTTGATTTCAGCTAGCAGCACCTGACTATCTAACTCCTTACTTCTTCTGGCGAAGACCTGAAAAGGCCATTCGAGCTGAAATAGTACTTGCTTCAAAAACCACAAGACCCAAGTGCGTAACAATGAGGGTCAAGCCCAACGCCCACAAGTTCATCCACGACGCAGTCGCGAATGGTATCACTGCCACACCTAAAAGCACTAGATCGAATATAAAGCCGCCAAGCGCCGCTGCCATCAGTGCGGACAAAGAAATCCGCCCCCCTATTTCCATCAGCTTTGCGGTGACAAGAAAATTAATCAACACCAAGACAATGGCGTAAGCCGAAGACTCAAGGCCTCTCGTCGACCAAATCAGAAAGGAGATCACAAGCAGAACCGGCGAAAGAAGAGCACCCCACTTCGCCATATGGAAAGCCATACGTTTTTCTACGAGTTCGTTTTCAAGTTCCAAGTTAAACTCCGCACCTACACCAGCAAGTGACGACATTGCGCCCATTTCTATCCCAGCAGCCACACAGCTTAGCGACTGCAATCATCTGTCGCCGTTATCAATTTCGGATCCATTGTCAAGCGTCAGATCCAAATCTGAAGGTACCTCAAGATCACCACCCAGTAGTTCCCCCATTTCCACTGGCTTAATCTGCGACCGACGTACGACTCTACTAGATGACTCCTCATTTTGTAAAAACCTCAGAGAAGATTCAGGCGCAAAAGATTTGTACCACAGCTTAATGACCATTCCTGCAATTCCAAAGAACAGGAACCCCAGCGTCAAAATCGGTGCAGTATCGAACTTGTAATCAAGAAACACTCCCAGCAAACAAAAAAGAATCGGCGTCAAAACCACTTCAAATGCCTTCACGAAACCGTCGTCCATGTGCGGTGAATTCGAAGAGATTTCCCCCGAATCACCCGCGTAGCTCTTCGGCTTGGTTCCTTTGATCATGAAATCAACTATGGCTTTGGTGCGACTCATTTCCGAACCCTTTTCCTGGCGAAATGACTTCCGTAAGAATCGAGCGTCTCATCTTCAGGGTCAAACCCATCATGCTTGTCTTTATCAGGCCATATAACTAGCTTTGCAAATTTCACCCACAAGGGCTCCCTCTCCCGCGCCCTTCTAGGCTTAGAGAAGGCCCTGTCCCTTATCGCCGGATGGAACATCGTGTAGAGCGAAACACCAAGGGCAGCAGCTATGAATGGCACTAGGGCATTTCCTGTCCTAGTAAAGGTTGGCGTGAGTACAAATCCGGAAAGCAACGCGGTCCATACCCAAAGGATCAGAACGGATCGCCGGTGGCCGTGTCCCATTTGAATCAAGCGGTGATGAAGATGCTGCTTGTCGGGGGTCGAAACTCCTGTCCTCTTCGCAGTCCTGCGAATGATCGCAAACACCATATCCACCATTGGCACCCCAAGAATAAAAAATGGGATAAACAAAGGAGCGAAAAAGAAGAAGGTGTCTCCCGATACATCAGTGGTCCTGCCTCCCACCACCGAGGTCGAGACCGCCATCAGCAAACCAAGGAAAAGCGCGCCGGTGTCACCCATGAAAATCTTAGCCGGGTGGAAATTGTGAGGAAGAAAGCCGATGCAGACCCCGGCGGTTATCACGGCGATAAGAGGGCCGATGCTATTCGATGACAAGGCCCCGAGATCCACCAGCCTTTGCGAATAAATGAAGAAGCTCCCAGCTGCTATGGCAACAATTCCAGAAGCAAGCCCGTCAAGCCCGTCAATCAGATTGATTGCATTTGCCATAGCCACTACCCAAACTGCAGTCAGCAGCGGAGTAATAGATGATGACAGGACGACAACCCCCGCAAAAGGAACCTTAAAATAAAACATCGTCACGCCGAAAAACGTCAGCACGCTGGCGGCAAGAATTTGACCCGCCACCTTTGCCGGCGCAGATACTTCGCGAAAGTCGTCAACCAGGCCTACGAGAAACATCACCGTTGCAGCCAACAGAACTCCCAAAAGTTCGGAGCTCCCCCTAAAAAGCCGATTGAACTGCGGAAGCAGGTAAGCGACACCAAGTGCGGCCAAAAATCCCACATACATTGAAATGCCGCCAATCGTTGCGGTTGGACGTTGGTGTATCCGCCGCTCGTCCGGCTCGACCACCGCTTTCACGCGAAAAGCGAGATATCGGTTGAAAAAAGTGGCCACATAGCAGAACACCGCCGAGACAACCAGCAAAGTCAGGTAGCCAAACACCTAACCATCACCAGCAATCACTGCATAAAAGGCGGAGGGAACTTCGAGCAAAGCAGTGTCACCTCTTCCGCCGCCTGCGAGACTGCCGCCTCATCGGTTCGATTCCTCAGCACTCGGCCGATCAGTTCGGCGATATAGGCCATCTCAGGCTCTCCCATCCCCGCGGTAGTCTCCGCCGGCGTCCCAAAGCGCAACCCACTGGTGATGAACGGGGATCGGGGATCGTAGGGGATCTGATTGCGGTTGCAGGTTATGCCAGATCGATCCAATACCTCCTGCGCTTCTTTACCAGTCAGCTCGGGATCAAAATCCCTCAAGTCGGCCACAATCATGTGAGAATCAGTACCATTGGAAACCAGGCGAAAGCCTTGATTTTCCAGAGCTCCCGCCAGCACCTTTGCATTGGCCACTACCGCCTGCTGGTATCGTACAAACTCTTCGGAGCTTGCCTCTTTGAATGCAACAGCCTTCGCCGCAATGATGTGCTCGAGAGGACCTCCCTGCAGTCCCGGAAAGACCGCCTTGTCGATAGCTGGCGCTAGAGCCTCGGTGCACAAGATGGCCCCGCCTCTCGGCCCGCGCATAGTCTTGTGCGTTGTGAAAGTGACAACGTCAGCACCTAAGTTCTTCCCAGTTCTTGATGAGCCGACCGGAGACGGGTAGACGCCAGCTGCGATCAAACCCGCGACATGTGCCGCATCAAACATGAGGTAGGCGCCTACTTCGTCTGCGATCCTTCGCAAAGGTTCTATCTCAATGACTCGCGTGTAAGCGGTTGCCCCGACAACGATCAACTTCGGTCGCTCGCTTCTAGCGAGGCGATAAAGGTCATCGAGATCGATCCGTTCACCCTCAGGTCCTGCCGGGGTGACTCCGTAAGAAACAAAGTTGTAGAGCTGCCCTGAAAAGTTGACCGGGGAGCCATGAGTCAGGTGCCCACCCTGATCAAGGCGCATTGCTAAAACCGTATCTCCAGGGCTCAGAAGGGCCAGGTAAACAGCAGCATTTGCATTAGCTCCAGCATGAGGTTGGACATTTGCATGATCTGCCCCGAAAAGAGTTGCAAGCCGGGTCCGGGCAAGCTCTTCAACGCGATCTATGAACTGGTTGCCGCCGTAGTAGCGCTTTTTGGGATAACCCTCTGCGTACTTGTTGGTGAGAACCGAACCCGCGGCTTCCAAAACAGCCTTCGAAGTGAAGTTCTCAGAAGCAATCAGCTGCAACGTGGAACTTTGTCTCCATACTTCTAGATCGAGAATCGCTCCCAACTCGGGATCCTGCACCGAAGTAAGTGGATAAAAGCGACTGTAGTCGGACATAAATCGAGGCCTTCCTGTGGTGACGCCACAACATCTTAACTCTTCGCTTATAGCAAAGCCTCATTGAATTCTACTACGCTTAGTTGCCCGAACCGAAGGCCTTGGCGACTGCTGATTCAGAAACCGCTCCTGGGCGTATGACTCGGTAGCTCGCGCTCGAGACTTCGACTACCGTCGAGGCGGCTTCATACCTTGCGCGTTCGTCGACAACGACTGATAGCCCATTTCTCACGGATCTACCGCCAAATGCCTCCAGGACTTCCCGCCCGCTTTCCAATACAGGTTTGGAGTGCTCATTGGCACTCGTAGCTACAATCGGTCCTGCCCTTTTGGCAATCTCGCGCAGCCGGGAGTCCGCAGGAAGGCGTAGGCCGACGGTTCCTCCGGAAAAATAGCGGTCGCATATCCGTCCTGGTATCAATGGCAGGACTATAGTCAACGGACCAGGCCACAACGAATCAATCAGTTTTGAAACACTTTGACGGTTAAGCATTTCCGACGGCACCAGGGAGGTCAGCTGAGTTCGCGCCCCGATGATCACCGGCATTGCAACAGAGGCATCACGGCCCTTGATAGAAGCGATGGAATCGAGTGCATCGCAGTCCGCGGCGCTGCCGATCAGCCCAAATACCGTATCCGTGGCCAGAGCTGCGACTCTACCAAGGACGATCTCATCGACAATCAGATCGATCAAAGCGTCCGATGAAATCAATTTCGGGTCAACCAATTTTGGGTTCACAAACAAAAAAGCATAAAGCGACAAAAAACGGCCGCATCCAGTGGTCAAAAGGAGCGATGCCATTACGTCTTGTTGAATCCCGTCCTAACTATGCCTCCGAAAATACGACTACGCAATTTTGGCCGCCAAACCCAAAGGCGTTCGCGACAGCCGTGCGGACCCGAAGAGGCCGTGCCTTGTGTGGGACATAATCGAGATCACATTCAGGATCCGGATAATCGAGATTGATAGTCGGAGGCACGATACGGTCGCGGATGGAAAGAGCACACACCATGGTTGCCAAAGAACCTGCCGCACCGATCATGTGGCCCACCATCGACTTGGGGCTCGATATTGCAACCTTGTCAGCCGCCTCGCCGAACACACTGCGTATAGCGGCAGTTTCCACCCGGTCGTTCGCCTTGGTCGAGGTGCCGTGAGCACATATGTAGTCCACTTCCTCGGGTAGAACTCCCGACCTTTGCAAGGCCATGGAGATTGAAGCTCGGGCCATTTGTCCATCAGGATTTGGAGCGCTCACGTGGTATGCATCGGCAGTCAAGGCACCCCCGACAACAGCTGCATAGGGAACCTTGCCCCGTAGGCCAGCATGAGCTGCGGACTCAAGAACAGCAACGACGGCACCTTCGCTGAACACGAATCCGTCACGCTTGGAATCGAACGGCCGACTGGCTTCAGCCGGGTTGTCGTTGTTATTGGACAACACTCCCATCACGTTCAGGCCGGCAAACATTACAGGGGTAATTCCGGCGTCGGTGCCTCCGCAGACCACCACGTCAGCTTCACCAGCAAGGATCAGCCGCCTTGCCTCCAATATGGCGTACAGACCACTTGCGCATGCCAACGCGCTTGCGGTGACCGGACCGTGAAGGCCAAGATCGATCGACACCTCGCAGGCGGGCATATTGGTGAGCGAAGACGAAACGAAATGCGGATGGATGTGGCCCATATTTGGATCCAGCAGGCGGCGAGTGGATTCTTCAATCGTATCAAATCCAGCGACGGCGCAGTTGATCACTACGCCTATGCGCGTGGGATCCTCAGTCTCGAGATTCAGACCGGCATCAGCGACTGCTTCGCGGGCTGCTGATATCGCAAGTTGGGTAAAGCGTGCTGAACGCCGCAACCGTTTGGTTGCGAGAAGCGACGCGGGATCGAATCCTTTGACTTCGCCGGCAATCTGCGTGGGCAATCCATCGGCTTCGAATGCGGTTATTCGGGCAATACCAGACTGTCCGGCCAACAGGTTCCGCCATGTGGTCTCCCGGTCGTTTCCCACGGGGGTGATCGCACCAAGTCCGGTAATTACTACTTCCTGCCCGGTGAAACTTCCCGTCATATCGCGAACCATCCCATTTTTCCAGCAGAACTTTTCCAACTAAGCATTTTGCAGGTTTCCTTAAAATAATTCAAATAATTTGTAACGTCCCAAATAGGCACCGAACGCCTGCGATATCGGCTTACCGGTTCGGCAAATCCCTAATTTTTGGCATATGGATGACCTGGATGCGACGTAATGAATCGCCGATTGCCCGATGAAATCAGATAGCACTTTGAAACCGGCCAGATCCAACTGTAAATAGTGCGCCACAGCCCTGGCTCGGGCTCTCATCCACCAAATGCACCGCAGGCGCTATTAACTTCTTGCCAGTAATGCGGGCCGTTAAAGGATCCATCAGCCTGGCCGTCATCGTCCCCAGCGATCCTTCATGAACTGGCCTCAAAGTTGCGCGCCGTAGTATCGCAAAGGTCCCCAACAACGGCATCAGTCATTAAACCCCCTCGGGGATATGGTGAAACAACCTTGTGGGCTTATCATAATCCGTTGCATTAGTCCCACACAAACCAAATCACAACTCGTTCATCAGGCGTCGTTGACCTTTAAAAACACAAAGCTCGCAAGCCATGACGCACCGATGGGGCTGATTACACCCAATCGGTCACAATTAGCTTCATCCATCTAATTCGATAACCAGGGTGGGCTAAAGTTGAATTGAAACGGGAGAAGTTCTCATGGAAGGGGCGCACTGACTTTGAGTAATCAGACCGATGCGGTTTTTAGGGTCTTTGAAACGCCTTATGCACCTTTCGGCGTGGCGTTTGAGACTGTCAGCGCGCAGATTGTGGCATCTGGTTTCACATCCAATATTGCAGAGCTAAACGAGATTCTGCCTGGTATGAGACTTGTTACAACGGCAAACAGAATGGTTGAGTTAGCCGCTCGAGATGTGCAGAAGTATCTGGAGTCCTACTTTAGCGGAAAGCCATCATCTGCGGCAAAGATTATCGATCCGAATCCTAGGGGAACGCAATTCCAAAAGGACGTTTGGAAGGAAATTTCTAAGATCCCTTTTTCCAGCACAACGAGCTACATGGACATAGCAGCGGGAATCGGCCGGCCAAATAGTTGGAGGGCGACAGGTACCGCATGCGGAGCCAACACACTTGCGTTGTTCATTCCCTGCCATCGCGTAGTGCCAGCGTCTGGATCCACCGGAAACTACAGGTGGGGCACTGAGATAAAGGGGAAACTCCTAAGCCGCGAACGATCCATGGCACAATAGGAGGAACCGCTAACAAGCACATGGCGCAACCGAGGTTGAATTAGCTGTTGGAAACCTGGAGTATCCATCCATTTCCGTCAGGATCCTGAAATGTCGCATACCTTCCCCAGGGCGCCGTCTCAATGCCGCTGTGACCAACCTTGTTTTCATCCAGCCGGCTGAGGTCTCCCTCCAAATCCGCAGTTTCAAGAACAGCCCCCGTCAGCGTTCCCGCAACGTAGCTGTCAAACCACGTGACAAGAGACAGATGCGTGAAGCTTTCACCAAATGCAAGCTCAATCCAGCG
The DNA here is from genome assembly GCA_021785315.1 of Actinomycetes bacterium. Next base: position 8,191 of record JAJYFX010000022.1, read on the forward strand.
CATCTTAGGACTCATGACAACATCTGAAACCAATTTTGCGCCCAGCACGTCCCGATAGAAACCCAATGAGCGATCCTGGTCGGAAACAGGAACAGAAAAAACTCTCAGCCCTGTAATTGCCATTTGTTTAGACCCTCCTCACTCCCGTAGCGGTTTGAAAAGACATGGCTTTTCAGCGATGTCCTGCTCTCCCAACCCAGCCTTTCCAGATCTGGCGTCTCTTCCAGATGCGTCACAGGACCAAAACACAACCAGGCAATCGGACGCACGTGCTTAGGAAGATCCATCAGCTCTGCGAGATACTCTTCCTTATAGAAAGATACCCAGCCCACTCCCATGCCCTCATGGGTGGCTGCCAACCACAGATTTTCAATCGCGAGACACACCGAATAGAGTCCGGCATCGTCAATCGTGTTCCTTCCCAGCACCGCAGGAGCACCACGATCTGAGTCGTAGGTAACGACTATCCCTAGACTCGAGTCCAGAATTCCCTCGATCTTGATCTTTTCGAAGGTGCTCAACCTATCGCCTCGGAGAAGCCCTGCGAAGGCAACTCTTTCCTGCTCTACGTGCTCGGCAAATTTGGCGCGCAAAGACATGTCCTCGACGAGGATGAAGTCCCAAGGCTGGCTCATGCCAACGCTTGGAGCCGCGTTCGCAGCACTGAGTACGCGTGACAGGACCTCGGGATCGACCGCACCCCCGCTGAACTCAGCTCGAACATCCCGGCGCCTATAAATTACCTCGTAGAACTCTTGACTTATCACACGGATCACCCTCAACAAGACGTTGTAATTGTAATTATTGCAATGATATCGGTACCGAAATACGCTAATACGCAAATCGGCCGCCAGGCCAAATTAGAACATGGAGAAAACCCGCAGGGTAGTATTTCAACAGTTGCAATAGCCCTCTTGTGAACTTTGCACCTAAAGACGAATATGAGAGACTCAAACCCAAGACAGCCAAGACCGCCTTGGCTGGATGACTATTGCCGCGTCGACTGAATGCTTACCTCTAACCGGTAATCACTTTTCTGTACATCTCGGCATATCTTCCCTTGGGAAGGCCTACTTCCGCCCCTGAAGCCTCCAACCAGCCTCGTACGAAGGCGGCTGTCTCATCTGGATTTGACAGCTGGCTCTTGTGCTCCAAAATAGCTCTGATTTTAAAATCCACGTATTCGGTGATGTCAACATAACAGTTTGGATTTGGAGAAGCCTGCATAATTACGTCCTGAACAGTGTGCGCCTCAAGCTGCTCTGCCAGGAGTTCAGGAAACGCGAAGGGGTTGCGCGCATCAGGATAGACGGCACAGATTGCCGCTTCGGCGGCAGCCAGGTGGTCTGGATGGGAGGCATAAATGCGATCAAAGTTCCGCTCTGTTGACTGGCAGATGAGCCGATCCGGCCTGAATTGCCTTATCTTTCGCGAAATGTCCTTCCTGAGACCTATGGTGGCCTGCAATTCACCGTCCTTATACCCGAGAAAGGTCAGGTTGGAAACTCCGACAATGCCTGCAGCATTGGTCTGTTCGCTCTGCCTAATTGCAGGCATCTCGCTCCGCGCGATGCCAAGATCAAATCCACCGGCATCCCCGTCAGTAATTATGCAATATGCGACCAGAGAACCTTCGACCACCCACTTGGCGACGGTTCCTGCCGACCCAAAATCAACATCATCAGGATGGGCTACCACTACCAGAACTCTTTCAACGGGTTCTAATTCTTCGAAATTCGGCATAGTCATAACTTACTCCAGATTGGCCGCCAACCCTGAACCGCGGTCGCTTCAGGCAAGGTCATGAGGCAATACGCGGCGCCAACCCGCAATAAAAGTACTAAATTTCAATTGATGACCGACACTGAAAACCTACGCCTTTCGCCAGGAGACAAAGCTCCCGAGCTTTGCCTGGAAAACCAGGATCACAAGCAGATCTGCCTAAGCGAGAATCTCGGACAAAAGATCGTGCTTTATTTCTACCCAAAAGACCTGACTCCTGGCTGCACAACCCAGGCCAGCGAACTGACCGCTATTCTCCCTAAACTTCGGGCGGCAGGATACATGGTCTATGGAGTCTCCTCCGACACGCCCGAAAAGCATAGGGAATTCATCAAAAAGATCAACATCGGTTTCGAATTGCTCTCCGATCCAGACAAATCCGTTATGACCGCATGGGGCACCTATGGCAGGAAACTCATGTATGGGCGCGAAACAGTCGGAGTCATTAGATCCACATTCGTCATCGACGAACGGGGCGTGATCACAAAGGCCGCATATGCAACCAAGGCTACGGGTCACGCTGCCCGCTTGGCCAAGGAGCTCGGGCTGGTCTAACCGGCCCAGTTTAGAGACTGAACGATCTCTATACTTGAATTGTGCTCGCTGCCCACCTGTTCTTGACGATAGCATCGCCTCAAATTAAACTTTCAGTCCTTCTCACTGCCATACAAACTGATCCGCTCTCTTTGGTGGCACTGGCTGCTGAAATAATCTTTTCAGGGCTTTACCTCCGGGGGACCAGGTTATTAAAAGCCAGGGGCAGACACTGGGCAAAACTCCGCACAACGAGCTTCCTAGCCGGGATGGCTCTGGTCTTCATTGCGACAGGATCCGGATTGGCATCTTACGATGACACAGTTTTTACCATTCACGTTATCCAGCACCTGCTGCTTATGAATCTTGCACCAATCCTCATCGCACTCAGTGCGCCGGTTACGCTTTTGCTGCAAGCCTCCAAAAGGTCTTTTCAGTCCGCAACGATAAGGTTCCTGCACTCCAAGATTGTTTCGATTATTAGCTTCCCGATTCTTGCCTGGCTTGCAAACTGGGCAACCATGTACATTTATTTTCTAACCCCCATATATCGTTTGTCCATCGAACACCCGCTGTTTCACGACTACACTCATCTCCATTTCCTGATTGCGGGCCTCATCTTCTGGACTACTTTGATCGGACTTGATCCAATTCGCTGGAAAATGACTTATGGGGCCAAGCTTGCCTATCTACTCGTCGGAATCCCCTTTGGCACGTTCATAGGAATCGCGCTGATGTCGATGAGAACGTCGGTCTCACCCGGAATTTCACTTGCAGATGTTCACTCCGGAGGTGCGCTTCTTTGGATCTTTGAAGAGGTATTTACAGTGGCAGCACTTGCAATAATATTTCTTCAGTGGGCCAACCATGAAGAGCGCATTGCAATCAGGGCAGATAGAGGCCTCGACAGGCTAACCACCGAACAGTAGGGGCCAAGATGAAAGTTCTGCCTGTCTGACAGGCAAAAACTTCTAGTTGACTACCGAGTAACATAATAATTACTTAGAGATGATTTCTCAGAATCGAGGTACTCAATGCCAGAGACCGTTATTGTCGCAACCGCACGAACA